>NZ_LUGJ01000015.1:0-96284 GCF_001682955.1 Megasphaera sp. DISK 18 | reverse complement strand
AACTCGAAGGAGCTTGTCAATACATTTTGTAAAATTTAAACGTTTCACTTGATTCGTTCCTAATACAACCATATACGGTGCCAGTAAAAAGGAAACGTCGTTTTCCATAACCCCCTTTAAAACAACGCCTCCTTCTATCGAGAGCTATCGGCAAAGCATAAAAGATGCACCGTATCTTTATAAGTAACTATACAATACATAAATATAAACGTCACGCCAATTTCAGAAGGAATCATACCATTCACATCAGCCCCAATATCACACTATGAGAAAAAAGGCCACCAACTGCGCAGCTCATACCTATAATATGAAGTAGTTGCCCCAATCATTCCGCAAGAAGACCCTCTCATTCGTAATGAGAGGGTCTTAGATTTAGAGCATGTTAGTATTCTCAAGCCCAAATTAGAATCCTGTTCTGCTGAATATCAAGATTCTTTTAGATAGAAGATTCACTGCCTCTAACAACTATATCGAAAGTCGACCTTAGGCAATAGATGCTGTATATTAACTAATCCATATGCTGGCCGCCATTGATATCAATTTCTTCACCGGTAATATAAGATGCTTCCTTAGAGGCCAGGAATACAATAGTATCCGCTACTTCTTGAGTTTCTCCCGGACGCCCTACGGGAATGCCATCAATGATTTTCTGCGCTTGTTCCTGAGGCAAAGATTTCCAGATTTCGGTATTAATGAGGCCGGGGCAAACACAATTGATAGTAATCCCATATTTGCAAATTTCGCGGGACAAATTTTTAGAAAAAGCTAACACCCCCGCTTTAGAGGCCGAATAATGGGCTCCCCCAAAAATTCCACCACCACGTTTGGCTGAAACAGAAGAAAGGTTTACAATCCGACCATAACCGGCCTCCATCATAGGTTTCATGCAGGCTTGGGTGCACAGGAAAAGGCCAAACATATTGACATTAAAAATCCGTTTCATATCATCTAATGTCATATCTTCCACGGTAACCTTCTGAGATATCCCGGCATTGTTAATAAGAACATCAATCCGACCATACTTGTTCATAACTCGTTCAACCATTTGATCAACCGATTCTTTGCTGGTCACATCGAGTAAAATACCTTCCGCTTTTCCGCCCTCATCTACAATGATTTTAACGGTCTCATCGACGCCCACTTTGTTAATATCCGCAATAATAACGGTGCCGCCCTGTCGAGCAAATGTTTTTGCGATAACTCGTCCAATACCTTTTGGCGAACCGGCCCCCGTAACAATAACAACTTGATCCTGAAAATCTAACATAATAACCGCCTCCAATTATAGGATAAAAAACTCACTATATTATGATTAACCAGCCATCATCATTAATGATATGTCGTGGTTACACTGTGTTTATCATTCAATTCATTTTCACGCAAGACATCATATTTTTTTGATTCCTGCTCCTCACGATATTCATTATCACGCAAGGCTTTCCCGGTTTGTTTTACACAAACCATAATAATGATAGAACTGATAACCATGCAACCAGCTAAAAATAAGATTCCCGCATTAAAGACTCCTGTCGCCATGCTGATATAGCCCATTACATAAGGCCCCATAAATCCGCCCAGATTGCCGACACTGTTAATCAAGGCAATGCCTGCCGCAGCAGCAGGCCCCGATAAGTAGGCCGGCGGAATGGCCCAGAAAGGTGAATAAGCGCCATAAGCCCCTGCCAATGCAATAGCATATACGAGCAATCCCAAAACGAGATTCGATTGTGCAGCATAGAGGCTGACAGCCATCCCGACCGCAGAAATAATTAGACAAACAGCAACATGATACCGACGTTCATCCGTTTTATCGGAATGCAGCCCATTCAAATACATAACGATGGCCGCAAATAAATACATGGCCCCAATGATCCAACCGATTGCCGTCGTACTGAGAGACTTTGACATCTCCTGAACCAACATCGGCAAAAACATCACAATACCGTAGTAGCCACACATCCAAGTGAAATAACCGACAGCCAGGACCAACACGTCTCTCTCTTTAAGTGCAGCTAAGAACGACATCGATTTCTTAGACGCTTTTATTTGTTGCTCTTCCCGGATTACGCCCAGAAGCCAGTGTTTTTCATCAGCGTTTAGCCATTTCGCATCCTCAATCCGGTCATCTAAGTAAAAGAAAACGATAATCCCCAAAATTATAGATGGAATTGCCTCTAAAATGAACAGGGATTGCCATCCATGTAGTCCTAAAAAACTTGCCTGCAGCAGATACGTTGAAATCGGAGATCCAAAAGCGCTTGCACACGGAATTGCGATCATAAAACCGGCAATAGCCTTTGCATGATGCTTGGTTTGAAACCAAGTGCTCAAATACCAAGCCATGCAAGGGAAGAAACTCGCTTCACAAACGCCTAGGAAAAATCGAACAACGTAAAATTGAACATCCGTAGTAACAAAGGCAGTCAGGCACGATACCAACCCCCATGAAACCATAATTCGGGAAATCCATCGGCGGGCACCGAACTTGGTCATGAGCGCACCGCCGGGAACTTCTAACAAAAAATAACCCAAGAAGAAAATCCCTGCACCAAACCCAAACACGGCGCTGGAAAACCCCAAATCAGAGTTCATCTGCAAGGCTGCAAACCCAATATTTACACGGTCAAGTATCGAAATAGCAAAGCAGATGAATAAAAAGGGAATAAGTCTCCTCGTTACTTTCTTTACAGTACTCCTCTCAATAGCCGTTGTATCCATAATATCTCCTTTAAAAGCAACCTACTTCACAAAACCTTTAGCCTTTTCTACAATATTTTCGACAGTAATCCCATTTTTAGCCAATAGGCGTTCATAGGGTGCTGATTCGCCGAATTGATCGCGGATGCCAATCCGTTCTACTCTGCCTTTGCCCATTTCAGCAGCCACTTCACAGACAGCACTGCCTAATCCGTTAAAAATATTATGGTCTTCTACGGTAATAATGTTGCCTATATTTTCAAGGCAATCTTTCACCGCTGCTACATCAAGAGGCTTGATCGTATGCATATCAAGGACCTTTGCTGAAATTCCTTCACGAGCCAACTCTTCAGCCGCCAAAATCGCCAATCGAACGGTATCTCCATTAGCAATAATAGCTACGTCAGTTCCCTCCTGGACCAGATGCGCCTTGCCAATTTCAAAGGTAGTATCTTCATCATAGATTACCGGAATGGCGTCACGAGTAAAGCGAATATAACAAGGACCGTACATTTCAGCCACAGCGGCTGTCAATTTTTTTGCTGAAACATAGTCAGCCGGCATAACGATGGTCATATTGGGAATCGTACGCAATACCCCCATATCTTCAATGGCTTGATGACTGGCTCCATCGTTAGCCGGTGTCACGCCGCCGTGTGAGCAGGCAATTTTAACATTCAAATTAGGATAGCAAATTTCTTGCCGTATCATTTCGCACATTCTCAAAGATCCGAATACTGCATAAGTTACTACGAAGGGAATTTTGCCGGTCGTTGCCAATCCTGCCGCAACACCGGCGGCATTTTGTTCAGCAATGCCAACGTTTACATGTTGTTTGGGATAGGCCTTGCCAAAAGTTGTAGATTTGCAGGACTTTGCAATATCAGCGTCAACAACATAAATATCCTTATTATCTCTTCCCAGTGCAACAATTTCTTCACCAAAACCTTCTCGAGTCGCTTTCTTTCCCATGTCCATCATGATTCCATACCCCCTTCGAGTTCTTCCATCGCTTGTTTGTATTCTTCATCATTAGGTGCTACACCATGCCATTTGCAACTGTTTTCCATGTAGGAAATGCCTTTGCCTTTGACCGTATGAGCAAAAATGCAATGGGGCTTCTTATTTTTACGCATACGGATCAAATCTAAGGTATGCACAATTTGTTCCATATTATTACCATCAATTTCATAGACATCAAAACCGAAAGCTTCAAACTTCTTACCAAGATCGATATTCGGCATGACTTCATCTGTCGTTCCATCGATTTGAAGATTATTATTGTCAATAAATACAATCAAGTTATCTAATTCATACTTATGAGCCGTTTGGCACGCTTCCCAAATTTCCCCTTCTTGGCATTCACCGTCTCCAACAGCTACAAAAACGCGATAATCTTTATTTTCGTTCTTGCCGGCAATCGCCATTCCAACAGCACAAGCCAATCCCTGTCCCAGAGATCCCGTAGAAATGTCAATTCCCGGGCATTTTTTCATATCCGGATGGCCCTGCAATTTGGACCCTTCTTTACGGAGCGTATGTAAATCTTCTTCGGGAAAATACCCCAAAGTCCCTAAGGCAGCATATTGAATCGGGCAGACATGTCCTTTAGAAAGTACGAAGCGGTCACGATCTGGCCATTTAGGATTTTTCGGATCGATATTCATTTCCCGAAAATAACATGCGGTTACGAAATCAGCGACCGATAAAGCTCCGCCGGGGTGACCTGACTGTGCTTCATAAATCATCCTTACGGCCTTTTTCCGCAAATCAACGGCTGTACGTTCTAACTCCTTTACGCTTGTGTTCTTCATAATTAATCACCTCTTATAAAATTTCTCATGGTTTTTCATCCAACGATCAACGTAGGACCTTTCTTATGCTGTAATAATATCACCGCAATTACAATTTGTCAATACAATTATTCAATTTTAGAAAAAGGCGAAATCATCGATGATACGGCCGACAGGCAGTAACAACTACCCGTCTAAGGCGCCTTCGTCATAGAAATAGCTTTTCCGAATAATACTTTCCGCATTGTCAATATCTTTATTTTTAATAGCGTTCAGCATTTCAACATGGGTTCGATACACTTCTTCCGAACCTTTTTTAGACCGCAGCATATGGGTAAGCGTCTTGTATCGTAAAGAAGTGGTCAACAGCCTTGTTACATGACATATTTTTCCAAACAATGAATTGTGAGTAATAAGTGCCAAGGTTTCATGAAAGGCATCATCGGCTGATAAAACGCCATCAAAATCATTTGCAGATAATTTCTTTTTTAAATCTTCCAAACGCGCTTCCAATAACTTGATATCTTCAGGTGACGCTTTCTCAATGGCCAATCGCAGCATACCAAAATCATTCCATTCACGCAATTCCATCAAGGAATCCATAGATTCTGCATCATCCAAAATAATTCCATATAACAAAGGATCAATCATTCCATCGGTAAATCCATTCGTCACAAAAGTGCCTTCCGGTCTTCTGATCTCTAAAACGCCAAACGAAATGAGAATCTTAATAGCCTCCCGCACAGAATTTCTAGCAGCCCCAAACGTAGCCGCCAATTCCTTCTCTGTCGGGATTTTATCTCCGGGCTGCAATTCCTTATTAATTAATGCCTGTGTCAATCGATCAACGACTTGTTGTACGACAGACTTCGTATTGATTGGTTTTAAATACTTTTGTGTTTCTTCCACCATAATAAACAGCTCCTATAAACAAGTTCAGTTTTCAAGCAATCTTGCAAAATAAAAGGTATCTCATCTCCCAAAAAGAAAAGCCATGATTAAATGTTCATTGTTCTACCGTCTGTTTTTCGTTTTATTATACTATATTTCCTATAAATTAGACAATGTGTCATATTTCACGGAATAACCCTCTGTCGTTTTACATATCTAAAAGCCGATCCCCTCACCGTCAGAAAAATATCTCACTATGAGAAAAAAAGTGTTGACAACAGGGTATCACATGACTATAATATAAGAGTACTTGCCACTATAGCTCAGCTGGCAGAGCATCTCATTCGTAATGAGAGGGTCGTAGGTTCGAATCCTATTAGTGGCTCCAGTAAAATCAAGGCTTCCGAGAAATCGGAAGCCTTTTTTCTTTGTATCTGACGGTATTTGGTGGCCCTATTTAGAAATAATCAGCGCCGTTTATTTGTATAAAAAAGCATTGTGTCAAATCTTGGGATGTCTTATTTATTACAGGGGATTCCCTGGGTCTCCCGCTAAAAAGCCCTCAACGGGCGTTTAAAGGGTCAGACATTTCACAGCCTAAGTAGGAAAATCTCCCCTATGAAATCACTCATTATGGGCTTCATAGCGCTCCAGTCCGGGGTAGTCTTCGTCATAGTACAAATCCCAGGCGTTGTCGTAGGGACGAATCTTTCGAGCATCCTTTCGAATATCCTCCAAGTCGTATGGCTGTCCTGATTTTCTGGCCTGCTGCCACGAGATCTGATTTAGGACTATCTTCCTCAGTTCATCGTCGAGGACATCCTTATAGGTTATAACGACGTTCTGGATCCGATTCATTCCCTCCGGCAACACGCCGGGAAAGAGGCCGCCTTTATAGACAGTCCTCATACCATAGAGGCAGTCTAAGGTCAGTGTCAAGGCTTCCTCCGAGGTCCTGACGGGAATTTCGGGAAAGACCGGTCCTTTATCTCCGGCGAGGATGATCGTTTCATACAGCGGGCAGTCCATGACAGCTAATTCTTCCCGCTGAGCCAAATACAAGAGGGCGTTTCGCCGCTGCGGAACTTCGGCAAGGCTTATATCCTTCTCCTGTAAATAGCGGCCAATCAGGTATTTCTCAATGTTTTTGATGTCATCCATGGCGTTCTCCTTTTCATTATGAAGCATAATCACATGGGTTCATACTACAGAACCCGGTCCTGCGTTCAAAAAACGGCGCAGGGATATAAAATATCCATCGATAACAGCAAAAAATGGGGTTGATTCACATCCCCATTCCAACACCCACACAAAATATCTTTTCCCTTATCAGTTAGTAGTATCTTACCATACGCTCATTGCAAATGCAAAGAACTGCTCGCTCTGATAGGTTCGACGATGCCGCATCTGCATGGCTGCCTCAAAACAGCATGCAGATTATCGTTTCGAAAGCCTGCCAACGGAACAGGATATTCCAATAAAAAATTTCCGAGCAATCTTTTTCAGGTTACTCGGAAATAAACTACTGCCCTTTGGCCGCTATAACGGCCTATATATGTTACACCTTGTGAATTCAGCGAGTCATGAAACCTCCGCTTCCCTTACAGTAAGTCCACGCTGACTTTTACGACTACTTTTCGAACGGTCATCGATTTTCCCGATGCGCAGGCAGGGCGGTGGACATCTTCCGGGAAGAAGATACTGAAACAGCCAGGTCTAGCTTCGACGAAACCTTCATTTTCGACTTCTTTATAGAAAATTAAATCGCGTTCATCATCTCGTTCTGCCACTTCATAGTTTCCGGTATCCGGTGTAAACCCCAGTTTTTCCTTCCCGGAAGCCAAGAACTGAACGTCGATGTATTTTTCGTGTACTTCCGGGCGCTGTTTTTCAGCGGGCTTCGTTTCGGTATCAAAGACTTGTGCATAGATGTCTTTCCCTTTAATTTCATAGACCCCCGGTTCCATGGTTGTAAAATCATGGCTTTTTAAATACTCAAGAGCCTCTTCAATGGCACTCGGAAAGACGATACTTCGGTTGTTTGCATAAAGAGATGAAAAGATCATAACATACCCCTCCCAGGAATAATTAATATAAATGCTTGATTCATGTATAAACGGCGATGTTCCATCGCATGAACCCTTTTAACCCAAAACAAAATACCCAGGTATTTCATTTCGATGCTCCCTTTGAACCCTAGTATACATAGATTTTAGCGTCCTATCAATATAGAATCAGATCCGTCGCATAAAAAACAGAGCAGACGAAATCGTCTGCTCTGTTTTCATATTTGAGAAACTTACGATTTTTATCGTAACGATAAAAATCCAGTCTTACAAAGTCGCGACGGGATTCGAAGTCCCTTTCTGCCACCCTGACCACCGAGGATCCGGTTATGAATCAAAGGTTTCCAAGATTTTCTCTATTGTTTCAACATTGTCGATTTTCCCGGCAGCCTTGTTTAAATGACAGCAAACTTGCAGATTCTTTTGAATGAATTCCCGCTCCGTCATTGGGTCTTTAAAGTAGTGTTGATACATATAGGAAACGTTGCACACCTTCGGCCTCGTCGCATAAATGGTGCAGCGATTCGTTCTTTTATCGAGATACAGGCAGACGCCGTCGGCATCTGTGCTCGAAGCTAATTGGGGAACTTCTCCGGCATGGCGGCAGCATTCGCCGCACCGGATACAGGGAAAATTCATTCTGGCTGCCATGACCTTAATTCCGGTAATTTGGCCTTCGCTCCGTCGATAATCCGCAAAGCCCTCTCATCGACGGCTCCGTCTTTAGTAATTATGGCAGTCCGGACAATCGGTACAATCGCTTGGAAAGTCGCCATACCGGCGGCAACGTTTTGTTTGACATCCACCGGATAGCTCCGATAATCGGTTCCGTATTCTCGGATTCCCCAGTCCATCTCCTCCGTCAAAGACGATAAGAGAGGCCTTAACTTATGGAGCATGTCCGTATACATCTGAGCCACATCACGGATTTTATAACAGCCATCTCTTAAAACTGCCAACTCTTCAGCAATTTCACGAGCCTTGGCCAAATTGCTGCGAGCATTATCTAAGTTAGCCGACGCCTTGGAACTTAACGTAAAGCCTAAAACGGCCAAGGCCGGACCTGCCACAAGGCCGCCTAAGACCATGGTTCCCCCGGCAATGCCGAGACCGCCGGCAGCCAGTGTCCCGCCGCCTAAGAAAGCTAAGGTCGCATTGGTAGCAGCCGCTCCGCTTAAGCTGGCAATGGCCGTCCCCGTAGACGCCGCACCAAAAGACATGACGCCGCCATAGGCACCAAAGGCCGTTAATGCCCCGGCCGCCGAACCTTTGAGGGCTCCGGATGCCATAGAAAATGCAATGGTTTCCAATTTTTTCATTTCAACATACGCTTCTTCATTCCATTCCAGCTGCCCACCAAAATCGACGGAAAAAGAATCGTCTATATGATGTATCTTATTGAACGTCTCTCTAAATTCGGAACACTCATTCGTTAAGGTATCCGCGCGCTCTTTGCCTAATATGGTAACGGATTCATTCGCCGTCCGACGAGCTCTATCGGCAGCCCCTTTGGCATCGTCGTAAATCTTCCGGGCTTTCTCGTTTACATCCTGCGCTTGATCATTCTTCTGTTTGGCACCAACGGCCTTTACAACGCCGGTAACGCCGGCAGCCACACCAAGGCCAAGACCAATTAAAACAGGGATAGGCATAGTCAGTTCCTCCTTCATCAAAATTTAAAGGGTTCCGGATTGTTCATCAACCGGTCAAATTCTTCAAATGAATCAAATTTAGTTTCTCCGCCAAATTTACGCGTAATCGTATTGGCTCCGGCCATAAAGCCATCGATATCTCCGATTCCCATGGACATCTTCATATCGGCAAAGGCAGCATCAAAGGTATTTCGATATTCCGCAAGGTGTCTATCGGCAATTTCGTTGATTTCTTGGCGGTATTGTCGTATGGCTGCAATCGCTTCCTCGCATTCACGCTCTATCCGGATTCGTTCTTCCCTGGCAAGTTTGGCTTCTTTTAAGGCTGCCATCAATTCCCCATAGCAAGCACTGGCTAGTGAATAGCCGACCATGCCGCCGACGAGCCCGCCCACAAGCGGGATAGGAATCAACAGCTGACCTGCTGTCGCATACGCCGCCGAGGATGAAATAGCAAAACCATTTTTCCCCATCTCTTGAAGGCATTCCGCTCCTGTAATCCTGCCGTTCATCCATTGCCAGATCGTATCGGCCGAGGTGACTGCCGTTGAGACAACCTGGGCCGGTAAATTCGTTCTCGACAAGGTCCGAACAAAGGACTGGCTGGCATTGCGCATGACAGCAATGGCCGCCGTACTGCCATAGGCCGTCACATAAGCGCTCCCAGCAGCTTTTCCCGTCGTCAGAGCCGTATCTTTCAGGGCTTCTGACGGGCTTTTATTGCCTCTTACTACCTCAATCATATTTTTCAGACCGCTGATGGTTCCACCGATACCGGCCCCATATTTAGCCGCATTGACGCCTGCATCATGACTCAGGCGGTGAATATCCTTGGCCGTAGACAGGCGGGGATTCTTCCGCGCTTCCATAGCATCTGCCTGAGAGACACGGGATTTTTTCAAGTTCTGCCGAGTCCGTTTCAAGTCATCGATCTGCGCCTGTTTTTGTTTCGCAACGGCCATTTTTCCCTGACGTTTAGCCGCTTCTACCTGTTTATTCAAATCGGCAACATTTTTGTCGATTTCCCGGCAAACGCCATCGTAGAAATCAGACGGTACCTCCATGGTTACATTGGCATCGCGATATTTTTTATATTTCCCGGACATCAGCTTATCCAAGCATTCTTTCGGATTCTTTCCGACGAACTTCATCTGCGAACCCGACCCGGGTATTATATTTCCCTTTGCATCCACCTCTACATGGTCATACAAAGGATCGTTTACCCGACCGATATCGTCGGTCCGCACTTTTCGTGACCCATCTTTCTTGAGGATTCGATCGGCATTTTCCCGAGCCGTCTCCTTTACCTCTGCAGAAAAGCCGGCCTGCTGTTTGAGATTCTGTTCCTTATACTGCGGATTTACCTTACTCTTAGAAATATCCTTTAGCCCTCGTTTAAGGGCTATTCCTGTTTCATGGTCAAATCCTTCATAAGCTACCATGTGTTCCTTGCCGGCGGCACCATGGAGGAGTATATCCTCAGCCATTCCCGCATTGGTAATCCCTGAAATAGCCGTATCGATCTTCAATTTTTTAGTTGATTTGTCTTCTTTGGACTTCTTTTTCTTCTGCATACGTCTACCTCTGTGCGTTACAGCTAGCGCATAATGACCTCATGTACTTCCTGATAGATATGCGCCAGATCCTGTACCAGTGTCATCATCCGCTCCATATCGACAGGTGAAACCGATAAAAAGGCAGCGGCCTGTTCCATCAAAACTCGTTCATCTTCGGCGTATTCTGAGTCGGCAAAGGCAATGCCCAGCAACTCAAACAGGAGCATCTTCTTTTTCGTTATATCGAGATTTTGGAATTTTGCAAGTTCCGCCACAAAGTCGACGACTTCAGCCTTAGTGATATCCGCTTCTACTTCCGTTTGATACAACTGAAATTTTTCTCTTTCGTCGTCTTTGACTTCATGGTCGGCATACATCATCGTATATGCCAAATTCAAAAAGATTGCCTGTTCTTCCTTGCTGAATTGTCCCAAAAACATGGTCGCTTCCTCCTTTTGATAATCCTCATAAAGAACATAAAATCATAATGCTTTCATTGAAAGAACCAAAAGAAATACCTGACGTCCCAATAACGGCGGACAGGCGATATAAAAAGCAGACTAAAAAGTGAATACTATTTATCTTATATTATATCAGAAATCAGGTTAACCCCCAACATCGCCGCTGGAAAAGACGAGGCATGGTATCTCGCGAAGGAATCGATCTATGTAAACAGATTTACACGAGCAAAGAAAGTCAAGTCGATGAGTCACGCTCGCAAATAACCGTCTATAGGCGAAAAATTTCGTCGTAAGGAAGCCTCGGCGCAAAAATATCATGCAGTAACGGTTTCTGTCACGAAACAGGTAAACAAAAATCGCCTCCCCATAGATAGGAAAAGCGATGTCGTATTTTTCTTGTCGATAAATAAATTAAATTCACAGACTGGAAGCAGTACCGATTTTTTTCGCGCCAAAACTATAGCAAAGCCATCTCAAGCAGAAAACCTTTACCATTTCTCCGCATCAAAGGGGATAATCGGTGTCGGGTTATCCCCGTGGTCCCCAATCATTTTTTCCATCCAAATGACATCATACCACCGGCCGAATTTATAGCCGCTGTGATGAAAGTGAGCGATCTGGTCATAGCCTAAGCGCTGATGAAAAGAAAGGCTGTCATTGGTCAAATACGGGTCTTTCGGATCCTTTGCAATGGCGATGCAGGTGTTGATGTTCAGAATTCCCATCTCTTTCAACACTGCTTCCAAGGCTTCATAGAGCGGGCGGCCGATTCCGGACCGTCTGGCATCTTTATCGATGTATATCGTCGCTTCAACGGACCAGGCATAGGCCTCCCGACTATAAAATTCATGGGCATAGGCATAACCGACTACCTTGCCGTCTTTTTCTGCCACCAAGTACGGATACCGGGCAAGGATCGTTTTTCGCCGACGTTCCATTTCCCGGGCGTCCGGAGCCTGATACTCAAAGGTAATGGCCGTCTGGTTTACATAATAGGCGTAAATCCGTGCCAGGTCCGCTGCATCTTCTTTCCGGGCAGTACGAATCCTTACTTCCTGACTCATCTTAACCATCATTTCCTTTCACTTCTTTTGTTTCCCTTAGCCTCAAAAACAGATTCCTTAAAAGGACATCTGTCCTTTGGAAATCGATAAAACATAGTATAGCACAATCGGAATCGCCCGTCCATAAACAGCCTGAATCGCCGGCCGCCGCAGTAAAGAATAAAATAGGAGCCATCTGACAGTGCAGATATCCTGCCTGTCAAACGGCTCCTGATCAAGTCGATATACACCGGTACTACGCAAAAAGCTTCTTCCACCACGGTCGGTTATTGGTTTCCGTCAGCTCCTGACGCAGTCTGTCGCGTTCTGCCTCAACGGAAGACAGTTTTTCCTGAAGCTGTTTTTGCTCTTCTTCAATAGCCTGACCTTCTTTTTTCAGTCGGTCTACTTCTCCCTGAAGCGCTTCTGCCTGATCTTTATTTTGCTGCCCCTCTAGGGCCTTGACTTTCACTTCGGACAATTCATGCTGCTTGGCAATGAGATTTTGCTGCAGGCTGATGACCTGCTGCTGGGCCGTATTGAGATCCTGCTGGGTTTTGAGCAGCAAGATACGGAGGTTATGGGACTCTTGCTGCGCATTGGACACCTTTTCGCTTTCCAATTCCGTAATCGTCGCCTGGTCGTGAAGCCCGCGCAATTGGTCTAAAACGCGGACAGCTTCGGTATCAAAAGACCATTCGCCCTTCTGTATCGTAGCATGTTCTTCCCCATCGTGGTTAATTTCGTCTAAATGTTTCTTGACGAACTGAATGATGCCCTGACGGGTCTTGATATTGTAGCGGTCCATTAAATCCTTTGTTGTAATCACGTATCTTCTCTCCTCGCATTTACTACAGTCATTTTCGATTTACCAAGCTCATGATTTTAAGAAATAAAGGGCTCAACCATGCCAATCAGCACAATGAAAACGCATCTAAATTCCTTTCTTTTAGTTTACACCATCTTATTAAATAATGCAACTCTCACAAGCAAATTTGTCATAAATGAGGAGATTCTGCAAGGGGTGACCGCCTTCCAACGCGCTAAAGGTAAACGTCTTTAAATGGAAAGCTGTACAAAATTTTGGCCAAAACGCAGATATTCACCTTGAGGAAGTTTGTAAGCCCGCGAAATGGAAGCCCCATCGGTCGGAACCGTCGGCGTCGATTCCCAGCCATACGCCTTGGCATAGGCCGCCGCCGTATCTGCAGCCCCCAGTCCCGACTGCTCGAATTTCAAATCACTGCCGTCGTAAATCCGTACGCCAATGACGATGCCGGCTCGAAGGTAAACGTCCATGTGGTGACTGCCGAAGATAAGGCGTGACGTATCCTGATCAGGTACAGTGCTGTCAGCCTGTCCGTAAGCAGCTTCCAAGTCGGATTGGGTCATCCCTAAGTAAACGCCGCCAATGGATTCGTAGTGATCGCCATGGATAGATCTCCGCAGTGGCGTCGTATTGTCCATGATGAGATATTGGTGAGACTTATGACCCATCAAGTCCAGGCTCATGACCCGATCCCCGGCCTGTTCACGAATGGTAAACTTCCCTTTACGAGGATAGCCGTCGGTGTAGTCTTCGATATCTGTAACGGCAGAACCGTTGATGGCGGCGCCTTCGACAGTCAGTACTAAATCGCCTTTGGTATTATACCAGTCTCCGGCAGCCGGTGCCAGCCAATCGGCGACAGTCTGATTCGGCTGAGCCTGGGTTGTCGAAGCGACGGTCACCTGCGGTTCGGCCGCTGGAACAGCCGCCTCTTCGGCAGCACAAACGGCTGATAAACTCATCGTCATCAGCGCACACAGAACCATGTTTTTTGCTATTTTTTTCATGCTAAATCGCTCCCTTTGTTGACTTCTTGCAGCCCCTTATTATACGCTTCTTCCTAGAGGAAAACAATAGTTCCCACGCCTGTTTATCCTTGTTTACGAAGCACTTCCATTCCCGGCGTTCAAACTTCGTAAACAACGGCAAGGATGTTTACAACATCCCTCCATCAAAATTATACTTAATCGGTCAGCTTTTCATTGACATAAAGAGGCGCATCTTTTATAATAAATAAATTGCAGTCTATCTTGTAGTCAGGAACGAAAGAGGAGCAATTAATGAATATACTGGATTTGATCTTAATAGCCATCGGCTTGTCGATGGATGCTTTTGCTGTATCCATCTGTAAGGGCTTATCCCTTCGCAACGTCAAATGGCATCATATGATTATTGTCGGTTTATGGTTTGGTGGATTTCAGGCATTGATGCCTTCCATCGGCTATATTTTGGGCAGCTTTTTTATTGAATTAATCGACGCCTACGACCATTGGGTTACCTTCATTCTCCTGAGCGCAATCGGTCTTAATATGATTAAAGAGTCTCGTGAAGCGAGTGGCAGCTGCAACCCGTCCCTCCAACCATATACTATGCTGATGCTGGCCATTGCAACGAGTATCGATGCCTTAGCCGTCGGCGTCACCTTCGCCTTCATGAATATACAGGTGATTCCCTCGGTTACAATCATCGGGGTCACGACCTTTCTGCTCTCTGCCATTGGCATAAGGGCCGGCGGATTATTTGGGAACCACTATAAGAGCAAAGCCGAACTTGTCGGCGGCGTCGTTCTCATCCTTATTGGGTTAAAGATTCTCCTCCAAGGTCTGGGCCTCTTCTAAAAGAAGTATTGGCATATATTCCGGCCTAACATCGTTATCAAAGCACAGCAGTGATCGTCTCTGCTGTGTTTTTTTATATCTTAATTGTCAACTTTAATAACACAAATAATGATTGACAATTAAATTTTGACCTCGTATAATCATAACTATCGTGAACCAAATCACAAGTGCTCAGGTTTACAATTATCCAAAAAGGAGTGGTTTCATGTCTTCATCAGCCTTGTCTGCACGCCGCTGTACTACGCGGGACTTGGTTCTATTCGCCTTATTTACAGCCTTGATTGCCATTGGGGCCTTTATCCGAATTCCCGTGCCTTTCTGTCCCTTTACCCTGCAATTATTGTTCACAACACTAGCCGGATCCATCTTAGGCGGTCGTCGCGGTGCCGCTTCCGTCGGCGTCTATGTTCTCTTAGGCTTAGTCGGTCTGCCGGTCTTTACGTCAGGCGGCGGCCCGTCTTACATCTTCCAACCGACCTTCGGCTATCTCCTGGGCTTCATCGGCGGAGCCGGATTGACGGGATATTTGGCTCACCAAAGTGCCCACCCGTCCTTGAAGGATCTCCTCATGGCTAATTTCGCCGGCCTGGTCGTCATTTACACCGCCGGCATGGCTTACTTGACGATGATAAACAACCTCTACCTGGGAACCCCCATCAGCCTGTGGACCTTATTCGTTTACTGTTTCTTATTACCCATTCCCGGCGACATCTTTTTATGTATTGTCGCGGCCTTTCTGACCCGTCAAATACAGCGAAGCCTGCCTCGTTAGAAAGGAGTTAATTCACCATGAGTAAAGGATTATTTATTACCGGAACCGGTACAGATATCGGCAAGACCTATGTAACGGCCCTCTTAGTCAAGACGCTGCGTCAACACGGCTACGACGTCGGTTACTACAAAGCCGCCATCAGTGGAGCCCCGACCGTCGCCGACAGTGACGCCGGTTTCGTCAATAAAACGGCCGACATCGGAGAAGATTCGGAGCTTCTCTTATCCTACCTCTACAGCCATGCCGTATCGCCCCATTTAGCCGCCCGTTGGGAAAAGCGCCCCATTGAAAAAGAAGTTATTCTCCGCGACTGGCAAAAGGTAACGGACCGTTATCCCTACGTCACCGTCGAAGGGAGCGGCGGCATTATCTGTCCCCTTCGAGACGATGAACAGGCCTTTTTCCAGTTAGAAGACGTCATTCACTGGCTGAACCTGCCGTCCCTCATCGTCTGCCCCGCCGGCCTCGGTACCATTAACGGAGCCGTCCTGACGGCCTTCTATATGAAAGCAAAACAGCTCCCGGTCCAAGGCTTCATCGTAAACCACTATACGGGAAGCTCCATGGAAAAAGACAATATCCGCATGATTGAAAAGTTAAGCCAAAAACCGGTATTGGCCGTTGTCGCCGATAATGACGAAATCATCGACGCCGATGCCGGGCAGTTGATTCAGTTATACCAGTGAGGAGGATGTTTACATGAATTTACTTGAAGCCGATTTAAAATATATCTGGCACCCGGCCCAGCAGATGAAAGATGCCGAAGTATTCCCACCCGTCGTCATCGACCATGGTAAGGGCTGTTATCTCTACGATACAAACGGCAAAGAATATATCGATATCATCAGTTCCTGGTGGTGCAATCTCTTAGGACACAGCAATGAAGAAATCAACGACGCCATCAAGGATCAGCTCGACAAATTGGAACACGTTATCTTTGCCAACTTCTCCCATCGTCCGGCCATCGAACTGTGTCAAACCCTGCTGCCCTTGCTGCCCAAAGGCCTGACTCATTTCAACTTTACTGACAATGGATCCTCGTCGGTCGAATGTGCTTTGAAAATGGCCTTCCAATACCAGTACCAGAAGGGACATCCGAAACGGCAGCGCTTTATGTGTTTGTCCGAATCCTACCATGGCGAAACAATCGGCGCCTTGTCCGTAGGCAGCATGGACCTCTATGCTCAAATGTATAAGCCAATGATGATGCATAACATTCACTTCGATGGCCTCGACTGCTATCGCTGTCCCTATGGCAAAACTCGCGAGAACTGCGATTGTGAATGCTTTATCGGTGCCGAAAAAGCTTTTGCCGCCTATGGAAAGGAAACAGCCGCCCTCATCGTCGAACCGATTCTGCAGGGAGCTGCCGGCATGCGTATCTATCCGCCGGAATATTTACGGCGCCTGCGCAAACTCTGTGACCAGTACGGCGTCCTCCTCATCGACGACGAAGTCGCCGCCGGCTTTGGTCGAACGGGAAAGATGTTTGCCATCGAGCACGCCGGCATCAGCCCCGATATTCTCTGTACGTCCAAAGGGCTTACCGGCGGTTATCTGCCCATGTCTCTGACGATTACGACCGACGCCGTTTACCAAGCCTTTTACGGGGATTTCAACACCCATAAGGCCTTCGTTCACAGTCACACCTACGCCGGCAACCCCTTAGCCTGCCGTGCCGCTCTGGCCGTCCTAAAAATCATGGAGCGAGACGACATACTAAAAAAAGCTGCCGAGAAAAGCATCTACCTTCATGAAAAGCTAGATGCTGCTCTCGGCAGCCATCACAACGTCGGCGAAATTCGCCACATTGGCCTGATCAACGCTATTGAATTAGTAGAAGACAGAGCAAGTAAACGCCCGTTCAATCCGGAAAAACGCTTAGGCTGGCACATTTTCCGCAAAGCCATGGATTTGGGATTAGTCCTGCGCCCTATTGGCGACATCCTTTACTTTAATCCACCCTTGACCATCGAAAAAGAAACCATGGACGAAGCCGTCCGTCGCTGTGCACAAGCTGTTCACGCCGTATTGGGTGACGATTAAGCCGTCAGGGCCGCATCTAACGCCGCCTTTACATGAGCTTTAATTTCATCGTAAGACTGGCCCGGCTGGGCTTCATACAGTTTTTCAGTACCGATGAACATAGACGGTACGTAATAGTAGGAATGGCCTTTTACCGCTTCGGGATTTTCCGTTTCTTCATACCAGTCAACGGTAACCTTGCGGTATTCCGGATTTTCTTCAATCAATTCAGCAAGGGCTTCTTTAGCACCTTTACAGTACGGGCAGCTATGTAAGTAAAAAGCAGTAATATTTTTCAAGATAATCCGCTCCTTTCAGGGAAATAATCAAAGGTCATGAGAATGATGGTGGCCTTCATGATGACCATGGTGACCGCCTTCGTGGCCATGATGGCCACAGGACGGGTTGGGGTTAAACTCCAAGGTTCCGGCCAACAAGGCTTTGACAGCTTCATCAGCACTGCCTGAAACGCCGCCATACAATTGGATGGAAGCATCGGCCAGAGCCTTTCTGGCACCGTCACCGATTCCTCCGGCAATGACCGTCGTGACGCCCAAAGACGTTAAAAAGGATACCAGTGCACCGTGGCCTTGACCTTCCGTATCGACGATACGAGTTTCGACCAGGCGCCCATCTTCAACATCATACAGTTTAAACTGTGAGGAATGGCCGAAATGCTGGTATACATCACCATGTTCATAGGTAACAGCTATCTTCATCATATCAGATTCTCCTTAAATACGCCATAACTTGACGAATTTTTTATATTTCTATTTTCAACATATGTCATCAATCTTTTCCTAAGTATATGACATATGTCAGTATTTGTCAACAAAAACAAAAGGCTGTGAAGAAAGGATTCACCCTCTCTTCACAGCCTTTTGCATTAGCCGCGGGAAATGACGACCGTCGGTGTTTTATCGCCTTTTACAGAATACATATTATAGACGTAATCCGGAGTTAAACTGCCATTTAAGTGGAATAAAGAATAGGCGTTAGCCGCGTTTACGTACACGACATCACTCTTTACATAGCCCGGCGCAATCCCATAAGGACTGGTCAGAATGCCTTGCTGCGGATTCCAGCGCAAATCCAGGTCAAGGGCTGTCGCAACGGCTACAGACGGCAAATAGATTTGATCGTTTTTGCCAAGAGCTCGTTTAGACAGTTTCGTTCCATTAACCACCAAGTCATAGGCTTTGGCAACGTAGGTCACATTGCCGTCAGAACGATTTATTTTATCCGAAATCTCTTTGAATTCAGCAAAGTCTTCTACGACATAGCCGGCCAGGGCTTTCTTTACCTGCGCTACACTTAAGGCCTGCCAGCCGTAGCCGTCCGGGTAGACGTAGTAGGATACGGCGTGATCAGGACTGACATCGATGACCAAGCGGTCATAATATACCGTAACCGGCGTCCCGATCGATACGTATTGATACAGGTCTTCCACGTCGGGCTCCTTCATACGGATGCAGCCATTCGAGACGTAGCCGCCGATAGAACCGGGATTGTTCGTCCCGTGGATTCCGTAATTGCCATGAAACCCGATCCAGCGATATCCAATCGGGTTATCCGGGCCGGATGCGATTTGGATGCTCGTATCGTCAGGATCGATCCAGGTCGGATTCACCTCTTTATTCTGTACCTTATAAAAACCCGTCGGCGTCGGTGTCGACGTCCGGCCTACCCCGACAGGATACATTTTGATTTTTGTATCGCCTTCATAAAGGGTCAGTATGCGGCTGGCTATATTGACGCCGATTTTTTTCTCCGTCGATTTTTTAACAGCCTTTTCGGCCTTCGGTTGAGCCTTGGAAGCAGCCTGGGTCACCGTCTTCTGCGAAGACGTATTTGAAGTCTGTGGTGCAGCCGCCGGTTTTATTTCAACCTTCACCGCAAAAGGAGGCGGTGCCGTTTTGAGTTCTTCCGCATGTACCCAGGCCGCGCCTGTACTCAAAGCAAAGGCACAGGTTAAGGCCACCATTTTCTTCAGCAAAAAAATCCCTCGCTTTCAGGTAAAACGAATTTACTTTCATTTACAGTTGTTTAATTACCATCCATATCCTCTTCCCGGCCGCAGCCATTCAAGATCAAATTGAGCAGGACGGCCGTGATACTCCCCAAAGTAATCCCGCTGTGGAGAACGATATTGGCCCACGACGGGAAGCTGTGGAAGAAATTCGGCGCCGTCAGGGTAATCATGCTGACGCCGATACTGACGGCAACAATCATCAAGTTGTAGGTGCCGTCAAACTCGACCTTGCTCAGTGCTCGGATGCCGCTGGCAATGACCATGCCGAACATGGCAACGCCGGCGCCGCCTAAGACGGAATTCGGAATCGATGCTACGACGGCAGCCATCTTCGGAAAGAGACCTAAGGCAATGAGAATGATGCCGGAAGCGGCGACGACGAAGCGGCTCTTGACGCGGGTAACGGCAATCAAACCGACGTTTTGGGCAAAGGCCGTATACGGGAAGCTGTTCAAGATACCGCCGATGACCGTCGACAAGCCGTCAGCCCGAAGGCAGCGCGACAAGCGGTCACGTCCGATAGGAGTGCCTACGATCGACCCGATAGCGATGCAGTCGCCCGTCGTTTCTACCATAGTGACGATCATGACGACCATCATCGATAAGATGGAGCCGATGTCAAAGGTCGGAAGGCCAAAGGAAAAGGGCGTAACCAGACCAAACCAGGAAGCGTTTCCGACTTCCGAAAAATCAGCCTGTCCTAACGCCATGGCAATAATCGTACCGCCGATAAGGCCTAACAAGACGGATACGTTGCTCAAAAATCCTTTGCCGCCGCGATAAATGGCAATGATAATAACCAAAGTAATGAAAGCGAGGAATAAATTCATCGGCGAGGCAAAATCAGGCGCCTTTGGATTCCCACCGCCCATCCAGTTTACAGCGACAGGCAGAAGGGTAATCCCAATAATCGTAATGATAGTCCCCGTAACAACGGGCGGGAAAAATCGAATGAATCGGCTAAAAAACGGAGCAATCAAGAAAGTAAACAAACCGGCAATGATGATGGCCCCATAAATCGCCGTAATGCCGTGTTCGGCCCCGATAAGGATCATCGGTGTGACCGAGGCAAAGGTAACGCCTTGAATCATGGGAATGCGCGCCCCGACTTTCCAAAAACCCAGAGTCTGGATCAAGGTCGCAATCCCGCAGGAAAACAAATCAGCATTGATCAGGTGGACCAATTCCATCGGCGACAGGTGCAAAGCCTGGGCTACAATGATAGGTACGGCAACGGCACCGGCATACATCGCCAGGACGTGCTGCAGCCCATAAGCAAACAGTTGGCCAGTCGGCAGCATTTCGTCGACGGGATGAATCTGTGCGGTTCGTTCTTCATTCATTTGTAAAAGTCACCTCATGTTCAGAATAAATCAGCACCATCGCGAGCCGTATTCCACGACTGTATATGGCAGTACCGTTATAAAATAATAGCAATGACTCCATTATACCATCGCCGCAAAAAAATCAAAGCGCATCATTATATTTTACCTATTCTTTACATATTCTTTGCAAAATACTGATATATCCCTTATATAATGTTTTTCATGTCTGTATAGGAGGAATAACTATGTTCAGTATCAGCAATAAGCACGAAGAATTCTTCGATTATCTCGTAGCCAATGCCCAAAATTTCCATCGCGGCGCCGTCATTGCCAACGAAGTTATGCAAGACGTTTCCACGATTTCACTCCACTTAAAAGAAATCGTAAAATTAGAACATGAATCATCCAAAACCAATCAAGATATCATCTTCAAGTTGTCCCGCGTTTTCATCACACCAATCGACCGCGAAGATTTCTATAAATTGACCTGCCAGCTCGAAAACAGCATCGACTCTCTTCAGGGAGCTTTAATGCGTACCAGCATGTACCACGTTACCACAGCTCCGGAGGCTGCCGTAGCCATGACCGAGCAGCTGGTCCTCATGGGGGAAGAAATGAATAAGATTTTCTCCCTCTTAAAAGACATCGACCGCAACCAAGCTAACCTCATGCGCCATGCCGAACGCTTAAACCGACTGGAATCGGAAATCGACCATCTTTACAGACAGGAAATTTCCCGCCTGTTCAGCGGTGAAGAAAAAGACCTGCTCAACGTCATCCGCTGGAAAGACATCCTGGGGACGCTGGAAGAAGCTTCGGACAACGTCGAAGCCCTGGCAAATACCGTTAAAGAGGTGACCATGAAGTATGCTTGATACGTCGCTTATTATCATGGTCGTCATCCTGGCCCTTGTTTTTGACTTTATCAATGGTTTCCACGATACGGCCAACGCCATTGCCACCTGCGTATCGACGCGAGCCATTCGGCCCGGCATCGCCATCATCGGCACTGCGATTTTAAACTTCCTCGGCGCCATGATTTCGACGGGCGTCGCCAAGACGATTGGCGGAGATATCGTCGTTTCGCCGACCTTAATCAATGAAATGATCATCATTGCCAGCCTCGTAGGCGCTATTATCTGGAATCTTCTTACTTGGTGGGTCGGCATGCCGTCCAGCTCATCGCACGCCCTCATCGGAGGCATGATCGGTGCCATCATGGTTTCTGCCGGAGCAGCGGCCCTCAACGGCTTCGGGATTTTAAAAATCGTCTTATCCCTCATCATCTCGCCGATATCGGCCATCATTACGGGCTTCATCATCATGAAGATCATCTTCATGGTCTGCCATTCCTTTAAACCGGCCAAAGTAAACCTGGTTGCCAACCGGCTGCAAGTCGTATCAGCGGCCCTGATGGCCTTTTCTCACGGTTCCAATGACGCCCAGAAATCGATGGGTATCATCACCCTGGCACTGGTATCCGGCGGTTTTATCACCAGCCTGGAAGTCCCTGACCTGGTAAAATTCCTCTGCGCCCTGGCCATGGCCTTGGGGACGAGTGTCGGCGGCTGGAAAATCATCCGCACCGTCGGCGGCAAGATTTTTAAAATGCACCCCGTCCACGGCTTTGCCGCTGACTTAAACTCAGCTGTCGTCATCTTCTCAGCAACCTTGCTGCACCTGCCCGTATCGACGACGCACGTCGTTTCCGGCTCCATCATGGGCGTCGGGTCGGCCCAGCGAGTTAAAGCCGTCCACTGGAGCGTCGCCCGTCAGATGGTCACGGCCTGGGTCATGACCATCCCCTGCACAGCTGTCATGGGTGCCTTATCCTACTTCATCCTGCAGCACCTGTTTTTCTAAGAGTTTTCTTGTCCTTATTTTATGACTTGGATCTGATCTTTCACGTCCCGTTCGATTTTTTCCCGATGAGGCGCTGCATACAGGCCGGGCATACCGCCGGTATGGAGCAAGATGACTTGGCGTCCCAACTTGATTTTCTTTTCCTTAATCATCGACAGGACACCGGCAAACATCTTCCCCGTATAGCAGGGATCGAGCAAAATGCCTTCATGACGGGCCATGGTATAAATGGCTTCCCGAATCCTCGGTTCCGGCTCATTGTAGCCCTTGCCGACATATCCCGTTTCGACGTGGAAGTCACCTTCAAAATTAAATCCGTATTCTTCTTTGGCCTGCGTAAAGTAGGCCTTTAATTTTTCCATATCAAAGGGCATGACGGCAATGCCGATCAGCTTTAAATCAGATTCAATCGATTTAAGCCCGCAATACAGTCCAAGATAGGTCCCCATACTGCCGACGGGAACGTAGACCGTAGCCCCGCTGATTTGCTGTTCTTTAGCCTGGGCATCGAGCTCGCGAGCGCAGTCCATATAACCGAGAAGGCCCGTCGTATCGCTGCCGCCCATGGGGATGAAGTAAACTTGTTCACCCTTCTTTACTTCGGCTTCGATGACCTTTTTGGCCGTTTCTTCCAATTGAACATCTTTGTCGCGGCCATCATCGCGCTTCAAAACGACGCGGGCCCCAAAGATACCATCTAAGAATAAATTGCCGCTCAATTCAGCTTCGGGCTCTCCGACGGTGACGATGATGCAGTGCAGACCGAATTTGGCCGCTATAGCCGCTGTCAACCGGCCGTGGTTGGTCTGGGGTGCTCCGACGGTAACGATGGTCGTGGCCTGAGCATTCAAAGCTTCAATCATCAAATACTCTAATTTGCGCAGCTTGTTACCGCCGCCGCCAAAGGGCGTTAAATCATCGCGTTTAATGTATATTTCGCGAAATAACTCCTGTGACAAGCCGGATAAATACTGGAGCGGCGTCGGTGCCGTGTCTAACAAGGAAAGTTTTGGTTTCATCGGTTTCATTGGGGAATAATACCTCCTTTTGTTTTCTCCATCCTATCATATTTTAGACGAGAAGAAAAGAAATGCCCTTTACCAGGCAGCCACGGTCCCATCTGCCCGAGGCTCCGTTCCCCCGGCCAGCACGCCCGCTTCACTGCGCCAAATAATCTGCCCCCGGCCATAGGTCTGAATATCGCCTTTGACGACGATATCATGGCCCCGTGCCCGCAGTCCGTCGATGACATCCTGCGGCATATCCGGCTCGACTTCAATCGTTTTGCCGCCGACCCACTGCCAACGAGGCGCATCAAGGGCCGCCTGGGGGTTAAGGTGGTAGTCAATGGTATTCAGCAAGACTTGCAGCTGTCCCTGGGGCTGCATAAAGGCTCCCATGACACCGAAAGGACCGACAGCCTTCCCATCTTTCGTCAAGAAGCCGGGAATGATCGTGTGGTACGATTTTTTTCTCGGGCCGAGACAGTTGTCACTGGCTGTGTCCATGGAGAAATTATGCCCTCTGTCATTGAGAGAAATACCGCGACCCGGAATGACGATGCCCGAACCGAAGCCATTGTAATTGCTTTGGATGAAAGACACCATATTTCCGTCACTGTCAGCACTGCACAAGTAAACGGTACCGCCGGAGTTTACATCGATGGCCTCCGGCATCAAGGCTTGGTCGCGAATGATTCTTCGACGCTTTTCGGCATACGAATCAGACAACCAGTCGGAAACGGCCGTCTTCATAAACCGCGGATCGGCAATGTACTTTCTTCCGTCGACAAAAGCCAATTTCATGGCTTCAATCTGACGGTGAATCGATTCGGCATTGTCTCGTTGTTTATCAAAAGTAAACCCCTTTACAATATTGAGTGCCATGAGGACGACTAATCCGTGTCCGTTGGGCGGGATTTCCCATACATCATAGCCCCGATATTCGGTGTGAATCGGATCTACCCACTGGGGGCGGTATTCCGACAAATCAGCGTCGCGAAGAAGGCCGCCTGTTTCGATGGACCAGCGAACTATATCTTGAGCCAGTTCGCCTTCATAAAGGGAGCGGCAATGACTGTCGCGCAGGAGTTCCAACGAGTTCGCAAGGTCCGGCAGGGTCAGGATATCTCCTGCTTGGAGCGTCCTTCCTTGGGGAAAGAAGGTATCAAACAAGGGGCGAAAAAGCGGATCCTCCCGATAATCTCGAAAGGCGTCGGCACTGTAAGCCAGCATGGCGGCCAAATTAGGCATGACCACAAACCCTTCCCGAGCATAGGTGATGGCCGGTTCAAATAATTCATTAAACGGGAGTTTACCGAACCGGCGATGCACTTCGGCCCACGTCGCAGGCGCTCCGGGCACCATGACCGGGTACCAGCCGCGCAGGGGCATTTCCTCATATCCTTCAGTGACTAATCGGTCTCGCGTCAGGGCTGCCGGAGACCAACCACTGCCATTGATACCGTACAACTGCCCATCCATCCAAAGGAGGGCAAAGGCATCGCTCCCCAAACCATTGCTGGTCGGTTCCAAAACGGTCAGGCAAATGGCCGTCGCCAAAGCTGCATCAACGGCGTTCCCCCCTCGTTTCAACATATCGAGGCCGGCCTGGGCAGCCAAATGCTGAGACGTGCAGACCATGCCCCGGCGGCCGTAAACTACCTCTCGATGAGATCCATAAGGGTAGACAGTACCATCAAAATTCATAAGACCTTACTCCTTTTCTAAAAAATACTAAGCGGAAACCCATCTAAAGAAAGACTTCGACAAAATTCAGACAAATCCTTGTCCGCCACCTTCACGAACGGCTTTTTTCTCGTTATAATAGTAATTGCATCATGCATTTCGAGAAGAATTTACAAGGTAAGGAGTAGAAGCAAGTTGAAACGGTGTATGTTAATCATCAACCCTACAGCAGGGCGTGAGAGAGCAAAATACCACAAAGAAAATTTAAGACGCCAGTTGGAGAGCATGTTCGACGACGTGGAATTACGAGAAACAGAGCAGGCAGGAGACGCCACCCTATGGGCAAAGGAAGCTGCCCTGATCGGATTCGATGCCGTCTTCTCTATGGGCGGTGACGGAACCCTCAACGAAACGATAAACGGACTGGCCCAGGCCAATAAACCGATCGACTTCGGATTTATTCCCTTGGGAACCATCAACGACTTGGCCAGGGCCTTAAACATCCCCCTCCACCCGGAAGTCGCTATTGATATCCTGCCGCGCTGCAAGACCGTCAAAGTCGATATTGCAAAAGCCAATGACCGCTACTTCATCAATACCATTGCCACCGGAATCATGCCCGAAGCCGTGGGCCACGTATCCATCGAGCAGAAGACCCGCCTCGGCCCGTTGGCTTATTTTCTGACCGGCATCAAAGCCATGCAGGCCCATGAAACATCTTTATTTAAAATCACGACGCCGGAAGGTTCCTCCGTCTACCGATCGCCCCTCATCGTCGCCATGCTGACCAACTCTGTCGGCAGCTTCCGCAATCTGGCACCCCAGGCGCGAGTCGATGACGGAAAGATTTGGCTGGGAATCTTTAAAGATTTCAACTACCTGGATTTAATCAAGGTCATTCCGGAATTTTTATCCGGACAGCCCCTGACCTCGGAATTGATGACCTTAAAAGCCTTGGAAGAAGTTCGCATTGAACTTCTGAGCGATCATCCCCTTTCAACCAATATGGACGGAGATTCGGGCCCGTCTTTTCCCCTCGATATTAAGGTTCTTCCATCCTTCTTATCGGTCTACGTTCCGGAGTAAACAAGCAAAAAAAGGAGTTTACATGTTTCTAAAAGGAAATTTTCTCTATACCCCATCGCTAGCAGAATTCATCATCCTTGAAAATCAATATATCCAAGTCGAAGACGGTAAGGTCCTGGGATTTTTCCAAGACCTTCCGGCTCATGCAGCCCCTTCATCGGTCGTCGATTACGGCAAGGACATCATCATCCCGGCCTTTATCGACCTCCACATCCATGCGCCGCAGTACATCAACCGCGGCTTGGGCTTTGACGAAGAGCTCCTGCCTTGGCTGGAAAACTATACCTTCCCCACGGAAGGCCGCTTTTCCGACACGGACTTTGCTGCCCGTGTTTACCGTGCCTTCTTGGCGCGTTTAAAAGCCGAAGGGACGCTATGTTTTTCGGCCTTTGCCACCATTCATAAGGAGGCCACCTGGGACCTCATGCGCATTGCCGAAGATATGGGTTTAAAAGGCTACGTCGGGAAAGTAAACATGGACCAGAACAGCCCGGACTACCTCTTAGAAGATACAGAACGCTCGTTAGCCGATACAGAAGAACTCGTTCTCCGCAGCCGCGAAGAATTAGACCGCATTCGCTTCATCGCGACGCCGCGATTCGTCCCGTCGACGACAGAAAAGCTGATGACCGGCCTCGGCCGCCTCTGCGAAACATACAATCTTCCCGTCCAGTCCCATTTGTCAGAAAACCGTCACGAAGTCGCCTGGGTCAAAGAGCTCCACCCGGACCTGCCGTCGTACACTGCCGTTTACGATGCTTTTGGGCTGCTTCGCCCACATAAAACGCTGATGGCTCATGCCATCTATCTGTCTGACGAAGAAAAGCGTTTACTCAAAGAAAAAGACGTTTACTTAACGCACTGCGCTCAGTCCAATGCCAATCTGACCAGCGGCATCATGCCCCTTCGCGAAAATTTAACCAAGGGCCTCACCTGCACCATCGCCAGTGACGTCGCCGCCGGCCATACCCCGGCCATGAACAAGCAAATCGCCTTGAGCCTCGAAATTTCAAAGCTCTATGCACTGAATCATCCGTCAGAAAAAGCCCTCACCATCGGTGAAGGCTTGTACTTGGCCACGAAGGGCCCCGGCCGTTTTTATGGAAATACAGGCAGTTTCGAAACAGGCTTCAATTTTGACGCCTTAGTCATCCACATGGACGATGATATCGAAGGACTGGAACGGACCCCCTTTGAAAAGCTTCAGCAATTCATTTACGACGGTGACGACCGCAACATCGTCGCCCGTTATGTAAACGGAAAGAAAATTTAATCGCAAAAAAAAGACTGTCGCTCAGCGACAGTCTTTTATATTATTCAGCCGTGTACGGCAAGAGTGCGATAGCACGTGCGCGTTTGATAGCAACAGTCAGTTTACGCTGATGTTTAGCGCAAACGCCGGAAATACGGCGCGGCAAGATTTTACCGCGTTCTGTTGTGAAACGGCGAAGCTTTGCAGTATCTTTGTAATCGATCAGTTCAGCATGATCAACGCAGAAGCTGCATACTTTTCTTCTCGGTTTTCTCGAGCGATCTCTTCTCATGTATAGTTTCCTCCTTCAAGAATTAGAAGGGGCGTGTCTGACCTTTTAGAATGGGATTTCTTCATCTGTGCTGGAGCCCATGCTGTCAAAGCCGGCACCGGCAGCAGCCGGTTTCGGCTGCGCTACACTGGCAGACTGTGCCGGAGCAGCAGCTTGCTGATGTTCTGATCCCATTGTCTGGGCAACAAAGTCGCAAACGACTTCCGTGCGATACCGTTTCTGACCATCCTGGCCGTCATAAGAACGGACCGAGATACGGCCTTGAACGAAGACACGGCTGCCTTTGGTCAAGTTATTGCCACAGTTTTCCGCCAAATTACCCCAAGCAACACAAGGAATAAAATCAGTTAATTCCCGCGGTTCTGAACTGCCGGTCGGAACATACGACCGCGTGCAGGCAACGGTAAACATAGCGACAGCCCGTCCGGTCTTCGTAAAACGGATTTCCGGGTCCCGAGCCAGATTCCCTAATAATTGTACTGAGTTCATACCTTTGCGCCTCCGGTTATTCGTCGATCTTGACGATCAAGTGTTTCAGAATAGTATCGTGGATCTTGATGACACGGTCGATTTCTTTGATGACTTCAGGTTCGCCTTCAAAGTTAATCAAAACGTAGTAGCCATCAGCCTGTTTCTTAACAGGGTATGCCAGATGGCGTTTCCCCCAACGATCTACCTTTTCGATACTGCAGCCGTTCTTGGTAAGAAGGTTCGATACCAATTCAACGATGGGATCTACTTCTGCTTCTTCGACCGGTCGTGCAATAAACATGACTTCGTACTTGTTCACGAAATCACCTCCTCTTTTGGACATATGACCCTTCCCGAAGAAGGGTTAGGAGCTTGACACAAATCAAGCTTTTTAATTATATCACAGACCTATACGGAATGCAAGAAAAAAAGACAGCCTTTCCGCCGTCAAAAGCAGGAAAGACTGTCTTCAGTTACATTTATTTAAAGTAGTTTACGCCGGATGTGAAGATGGGTTGGAGCTTATTGCCGTCAATGTTTTTAAAGACATCGTCGGCGCTGAACCGTTCCGTATGAGCCATCTTGCCGAGGACACGACCGTCGGGACTGGTAATGCCTTCCACGGCCAGAACCGATTGATTCGGGTTGTATTCGCTTTCATAAGAAGCTTTGCCGGAAAGGTCGACGTACTGCGTTGCAATCTGACCCTTGGCGGCGAGTTCACGAATCTGTTCCGGCGTCGCAATAAAGCGGCCTTCCCCATGGGAAATAGCGACGGTGTGAATATCACCGGCTTTACAGCTGCTGAACCAAGGGCTCATGACCGAAACGACTTTAGTGTCGACCATGCGGGACAGGTGACGGCCGATGGAGTTGTACGTCAAGGTCGGGCTGTCGGCCTTCAAAGGCTGAATCTTGCCATAGGGCAGGAGACCGAGCTTAATCAGAGCCTGGAAGCCGTTGCAGATGCCGAGGGCTAAGCCATCGCGCTGATACAAGAGACTTTCAAGGGCTTCGGACAGGGCCGGATTCCGGAACAAGGTGGCAATGAACTTGCCCGAACCTTCCGGTTCGTCACCGGCACTGAAGCCGCCGGGGAACATGATGATCTGTGCCTTGGCCATGCGTTTTGCCATTTCTTCAATCGATTCGGCCAGGTCCTGCGGCGTGTTATTGCGAAGGACCATGACATCTGTCGTTGCGCCGGCCCGTTCAAAGGCAGCTGCCGAGTCATATTCGCAGTTCGTTCCCGGGCAAACGGGAATAAAGACGTGCGGAGCGCCAAAGGCTTCACTGCGGCGAGGACCATAGGTGGTAAACAAGGGCAGTTCGGCGTCGCCTTGGCCATCCTTATCTTTAATCGGGAAAATCTGATTCAGCGTTTTTTCCCAAGCTTCCTGAAGGTCACTCAAGGCAATCGTTACGCCGTCGGCCGTGATATTTGCCGACGTGGTCGTCTTGCCGACCAGGCTGACCTGCTCGCGTTTACTCCATGCGGCAGCCGTCGCACTGTCGGTTTCAACCAAGAGGGCGCCGTAACGGAGGTTAAACAGTTCCTGTACATCAAAGTCTGCATCGACGTCGAAGCCGATTCGGTTGCCAAAGGCCATCTGAGCCACAGCAGCTGCGATGCCGCCTTGACCGACGGCATGCATGGCTTTGACCCTACCGTCGATGACGGCTTGATGGAGGAAGTCACAATGCTGTTTAAAGGTATCGAAGTCCGGCATCCCTTCGCCGTCACGCGGCAAATCGAAGAGGAGGACGGCATCGTCAGCAGCCTTAAATTCCGGCGATACGATATGATCGGTATGTTCCGGTGCAATGGCGAAAGAGACGAGGGTCGGCGGAACGGTGAGGTGTTCAAAGGTACCGCTCATGCTGTCCTTACCGCCGATGGCGGCGACTTCCATGACCTGCTGAGCGACGAAGGCACCGAGGAGGGCGCTGACCGGCTGCCCCCAGGCCGTTTCATTTTTGCCCAGGCTCTGGAAGAATTCCTGCATCGTAAGGTATACTTTCTTACGGTCGCCGCCGAGGGCAACGAGTTTAGCAATGGACTGGATGACGGCATAGAGAGCACCGTGGAAGGGGCTCCAAATAGCGAGGTCCGGATCGTAGCCGTGGGTGAAAATGCTGGCCGTCGTCGTATTCCCGTATTCTACGGGAATCTTAGCGACCATCCCTTCGACCGGCGTCTTCTGATATTTACCGCCGAAAGGCATGAGGACCGTGCGAGCCCCGATGGTGCTGTCAAAGCGTTCGGCCAGGCCTTGTTCGGAGGCGATGTTCAAGGTTCCCATCGTATCGAGCCAGGTCTTAGCGACGTCTTTTACATCCGGTGCCTTGAAGAAATCCTTATCTTCCGGTGCCGTGACCAAAGCCTTGCGCCGCTGAGTAACGCCGTTGGTATCGAGGAAAGCCCGAGTAATATTGACGACGTTCTGATCGCGCCAGTGCATGACCAGCCGCTTGGTATCGGTAGCCACGGCGACAATCGTCGCTTCCAGATTTTCTTCAGCAGCATATTTCATGAATTTATCGACATTTTCCGGGGCTACGACGACGGCCATTCGTTCCTGAGATTCAGAAATAGCCAATTCCGTTCCGTCGAGGCCTTCGTATTTTTTGGGAACTTTATCGAGGTTGATGTCGAGGCCGTCCGTCAATTCGCCGATAGCGACGGAAACGCCGCCGGCGCCAAAGTCATTGCAGCGCTTGATAAGCGTCGTGACTTCCTGGCGGCGGAACATGCGCTGAATCTTTCGTTCAGTCAGGGCGTTCCCTTTTTGGACTTCAGCACCGCACGTTTCCAAGGATTCAACGGTATGTTTCTTGGAAGAACCCGTGGCACCGCCGCAGCCGTCACGGCCGGTCTTGCCGCCGAGGAGGATGATGATATCACCGGGAAGAGGTTCTTCACGAACGACGTTCTTCCGCGGAGCTGCACCGAGGACGGCGCCGATTTCCATACGTTTGGCGACGAATCCCGGGTTGTAGTATTCCTTGACTTCACCCGTAGCCAAGCCGATCTGATTGCCATACGAGCTATATCCCTTGGCAGCGCCTGTCGTCAGTTTGCGCTGCGGCAGTTTGCCGACCAGTGTATCCTGGACAGCCTGACGAGGATCGCCGGCACCGGTTACGCGCATGGCCTGATAGACGTAGGAACGGCCGCTCAAGGGGTCGCGAATACAACCGCCAAGGCAGGTCGCAGCGCCGCCGAACGGTTCGATTTCAGTCGGGTGGTTATGGGTTTCGTTTTTAAATAAGAGCAGCCATTCTTCTTCGACGCCATCGACATCGACGGGAATAATGATCGTGCAGGCATTGATTTCTTCCGATTCATCGAGATTATCGAGTTTACCGGCAGCTTTCAATTCTTTGACGGCGATGGTGGCCATATCCATGAGGGTTTGAGGTTTCTTGCGGTTCAGGTTTTCCCGCGTCGTCTTATACGATTCATAAGCCCGCTGTATAGGAGCCGTAAAGGTTCCTTTTTCAAAAGAAACGTCCGTCAGTTCAGTCATGAACGTCGTATGACGGCAGTGGTCTGACCAGTACGTATCGATGACTCGGATTTCGGTAATCGTCGGATTCCGTTTTTCTTCGTCGCGAAAGTACGTCTGGACGAACTTCAAATCGTCGAAGCTCATAGCCAGGCCCATCTGCGCCGAAAGGTCGGTCAAGGCCGCATCATCCATGGAGATAAAGCCTTCGACAGTAGGGACGTCAGCCGGCTTTTCCCAAGCCAGTTCCAAAGAAGTCGCCGGTTCCAAAGAAGCTTCACGAGCTTCAACGGGGTTGATGCAGTAATTCTTGATTGCCGTAACATCGCTATCCGACAATTCGCCGGACAGGACGATAACCTGTGCCGTCCGAACGAGGCTGTCATTTTTCATGGTCAGCATCTGCAGGCACTGAACGGCTGAATCGGCACGCTGGTCATATTGACCGGGCAGGTATTCGACAGCCAGGACCGTATCGCCTTCACGAGTCGGCAGTGTATCGTAAACGGCATCGACAGGCGGTTCCGAGAAGATCATATTTTTAGCCGCTTCGAAAGCCGCATCATCGAGACCGGATACGTCGTAGCGGTGGAAAATGTGAATATCAGTTAACCCCTTTATCAACAAGTTTTCCTGTAAATCAGTGAGTAATCGCTTTGCCTCATCAGCAAAAATACCTTTCTTGGCAACATACAAACGTCGAATAGACTGCATGTCATAACCTCCCTCAAAGATAGATACTTATCAATAGACAACCTTAGTATACCCGTTTTAAATCCATAAGTAAACTTAGAATTTTGTTGACTTGCCTATGAAATCGTATTAGACTAGTACTATTATAGTAGACAAGGTTGACCATTTCTCATCACCAGGGAGGACTCGGAAGTAATGGAAGAATTGAAACAGCGAATTTTACAAGACGGTCTGGTTATTGACAATCGTATCTTAAAGATCGACAGCTTTTTGAATCAGCAAATCGACACGGCTCTTATCAATCATGTCGGCCAGGAATTTGCCCGCCGTTTCAAGGATGTTCACATCGACCGCATCATCACCATTGAATCTTCAGGCATTGCCGTCGCTTATGCGGCATCCCTTGCCATGAACAATTGCCCGGTCGTCTTTGCCCGCAAAAAAAAATCACTGCTCACCAAGGGTGAACAGTATACGGCAAAAATTTACTCTTATACGAAAGAAGAAGAGTACACGGCAACGGTCTGCAAAGACTATCTCCATGCAGGGGAATCGGTTCTCATCATCGACGACTTTTTGGCCAGCGGCGCCGCAGCCGTCGGTCTTACGCAGATTGCGGCTCAGGCCGGCTGCACCGTTAAAGGCATCGGCATCGTCGTCGAAAAGACCTTCCAGACCGGTCGGGAAACCCTTGAAAAAGCCGGTTTCCGTGTGGAATCCTTAGCCAGAATCGCCCGCTTTGAAAACAACACGCCCATCTTTGTCGAATAAGGAGACTTATCATGCGCGCTCAATTTTTTGACGGCTTCGATTTTGCCACCTTCAAACTCAGCATTGTCGCCATCGAAAAGGTCGACGACTTCTTTAATATCGAAGATTTCGGCCTTCATCCCATCATGTATAACGAAGCGTGCCTGCGCGGATATACAGCCGTCTTCGGATTTAACGACGAAAAAATGCTGACCCTTCATAAGTTATTGACCAACAACAACGGCATGGAGCCCCCGGCTATCGACGGCGTTCTGCCTGAAGCCTTTCATTCTCCGGCCGGCGACCTGAAATACGACCTCGAACACGTCATCGATTACAGCGGCTCCATCTTGATTGCCAACGGCTTCATCGACAAATACTTCGTCCCCTTTGGCTTCCAGCTCCCCCATGCCTTCCGCAAAATCTACGAGTTGACCTTCGATAAGGGCTTATTCGTAAAAGTACAGGACCGCTCCCAAGAAGCGCAGGAACTTCGCATCGAATACGAAGAACCCTTGCCGCCCAAGAAAAAAATGCAGATGAAATGGGGCAAATTGACTCGCAAGTCGGAAGAATACGGGTTCGACGACGAGACGATTGCCCAGTATATGGATTTAAGCTACGACACAAAGTATTTATTCGGCCGCGAATAACGGCGAATCATATCGCTTCCGAAGTCGGGCCATAGCACTTGTAAATTTCACAGGCATCGACGCAGCGGTTGCAGCGAAGGCACTTGGTCATGTCGACACGAGGCCGTTCAACCCCGTCGGCACAGGTTTCCATGGACAAGGCGTCGTACGGACAGATACTGATGCAGCAGCCGCAGCCTTCACACTCTTTCCGATTAAAATAATCGGGAGACACCAATTCATCAATATGGGTTTTACTCATGTTCATTCCCCCTTATTATATACAGTCCTATTATATCAAATATGACCGAATAAAACCGTTGCAAAAACAACAAGCCCTCAAAGGCAGCCATGCACTGGCAGCTTTTGAGGGCTTTCTTATGGTTAAAATCACATTGATAATCTGAAGCCTTCATAAAAACACGCACGCCATTGAAGACTAAACGTCGTGTAAATGTCTTTACATCAGATCATCTGGGTGCATTTTTCCGGCGTAAAGACCATGACGCGATTGGCAAAATCGCACTTGTCGTGCATTTCTTCAAAAAGCGGCCCTGACGACAAGAATTCAGACGTCCCGATGAGTAGGAAGCCGGCGCCCATTCCTAAAAATCACCTTCCGGTCAACTTAGAGGTCTTAGGCGAGACTTTAAACGACCTGGTAACCCCATAAAAAACGCCTGCCTTACGTCTTCTGTAAGGCAGGCACGTTTATTTTCAGTTTACATCATTCAATTATTTGTCGAGTTTTCCCAAGGCCTTGGCTACGATGCGGGTCAAGAGGGCGACCGTGTCGAGTTCCACCGATTCGTCGGCACTATGGATGTCGTGGGTCGTCGGCCCGACGGAAATGATATCGAGGTCTTGATTCATGGAGAACAGATATCCCGTTTCAAGGCCGCCGTGCATGGCTTCAATGCGAGGATCTCTGCCGGCTTCTTCACGATACACGTCGGCAAACAAGGGAACCAGTTTACTCTTGGGATTTTCGGCCCAAGCCGGTTCCGGCGTAGCCAAGTCAATAGTGCAGCCTGTAAGCTCTGCAAAAACGGGCAGGGTCAGGGCAAATTCACGTAAACGGCCGTCAGACGAGGCCCGCGGGAAGTACTGAATGGCGACGACGTCTTCTTCCGTGCGAATCGTCCCGATATTAGCCGACAAATCCGGCAGTTTGGGCAGCATCTGATTCATGGCAAAGACGCCGCAGTGGAGGATGTTGAGCAGGTTTACGACGGCTTTGGTATCGTCTTCAGAGAATGCCTTAGCCGGTACATCGGCTGCCGTTACGACGAAGTGAGCCTTCGATTCCACACTGCCGTAAACTTCAGCGATCTGGGCCTGTTCTTCCTGAACCGCCTGTTTAATGGACGATTCGGCTTGTTCGTCAGCCGTTACAATGACAGCCGATGCCTGGGAAGGAATGGCATTGGCAGCAACGCCGCCTTCAATAGAAGCCAGTGTATAAGCGATACCGGCCTGTGCGATTCGGCGCAGGGCTAAACTCAAGGCTTTGATGGCGTTACTCTTACCGCGATTGATGGTTTCGCCGGAATGGCCGCCGACAAAGTCTTTGGCTTCAATGGTAAACGCCTGTTTACCTTTCGGTGCCTGCCAATGGATGGGGCGGTTGAAGTGGGTATGGACGCTGCCGGCCGAACCGACGCCGAGCATGCCGATATCTTCAGAGTCACAGTTGATGATATACTTTACATCCTGAACGTGTTTCGGGTCCAAATTCATAGCCCCGGTCATTCCCGTTTCTTCATCAATCGTAAAGATGAGACGAAGCGGTCCGTGCTGAATGTCCTGCTGAATGAGGTACAGCGACAGGGCTACGGCAATGCCGTCATCGGCGCCGAGGCTGGTACCGTCGGCACGGAGGATATTGCCTTCACGGACTAATTTTATTTCACTCGTCAAGGGGTCGAAGTCGACGCCCGGTTTGGCGACGCAGACCATATCCATATGGCCCTGAAGGACCGTAATCGGCCAAGATTCACAGCCTTTGCTGGCCGGAACATTAGCAACGATATTGTAAACGTCATCTTGAATGACGTCGGTAACGCCTAATTCACGAAGGCGGCTTACGATGTAATCGCTGACGGCTTTTTCATGATGAGACGGACGCGGATGTTTGGCGAGTCCTTTAAATTCGGCAATAATGCCTTCAATAATTTCATTATCATGCATAGTATAACGCTCCCTTCAAAAGTAGCTTTCTACTTGTGTAATCGCTTTTTATTATACCACGGCGGCCCTTTTCAAGCTACAATTCCATAATGTAGAATATAAATTGCGAAAAAGTAATTATACAAGCTAATTTCCGTGTCCAGTGTACATTTTGATATATGACAAATGCACAAAAAATGAGTATAATATAATTGTTATTGTGTTAGTACATTTTTGTACTCATTAATTCTTATTTGGGAGGTTTTTCTATGAAACCACAATCAAACTTGACTGTGAACTACCCAAGTATGCCGGAATTAACCGCCCGCGGGATGATTCTCGGGGCCCTGATCACCGTTATCTTCACGGCATCCAACGTATACTTGGGCTTAAAAGTCGGTCTGACGTTCTCCTCGTCCATTCCGGCTGCAGTCATCTCCATGGCAATCCTGCGCATGTTCAAAGATTCCAACATTTTGGAAAACAACATGGTACAGACGCAGGCATCAGCTGCCGGCACCTTATCTGCAATCATTTTCATTCTGCCGGGCTTGCTCATGTTGGGATACTGGCAAGGATTCCCCTTCATGGAAACGTTACTGCTCTGCGCCTGCGGCGGTTCTCTCGGGGTCTTATTTACGATTCCCCTCCGCCGTGCCATGGTCGTCAACAGCGACCTGCCTTATCCGGAAGGCCGAGCTGCTGCTGAAATCTTAAAAGTCGGCAGTGAAATCCGCAAAGAAGAAGCGGCCGGAGAAACGGGAACTAAAAAGGAAACGGGCATGAAAGACATCGTCGGCGGTACTGCCCTGGCCGGCCTGTTCAGCATTTGCTCCAACGGCTTCCACGTCCTCTCCTCGGAATTCAGCTACTGGCTCCACTTCGGCAAAGCCGTCACCCAGATTCCGCTCGGTTTTTCAACAGCCCTTCTCGGCGCCGGCTACCTCATCGGCATCACCAGCGGTATCGCTATCTTAGTCGGTACCCTCTTGTCCTGGTACGTCTTCGTTCCCTATCTGACTTCGATGCTGACGCCGGCTGAAGGCCAATCGGCAGCTGCTTTTGCCCAGACAATTTGGGCTCAGAAAGTCCGCTTCATCGGTGCCGGTTGTATCGGTATCGCCGCTGTCTGGACCTTAATCCGCTTGGCCAAACCGGTCGTCGACGGCATTAAAATGTCGATCGACGCCCTTCGCGCCAACGACACGGAAGAAAAGAAGCAGCTCCACCACACGGATATCGATATGACGCCGAAATCGGTCGGCCTCGTATTCCTGGCTATCCTTATCGGGCTGTTCATCACCTTCTATAACTTCGTAAGCAACGCCGGTCTTTCCTTATCGGTCACCCTCATGTTTATCGTCATCGGCATCTTAGTCGCCATCCTCATGGGCTTCTTCGTCGCCGCTGCCTGCGGGTACATGGCCGGTTTGATTGGCACGTCCGCCAGCCCAATCTCCGGTATCGGCATTCTCGGCATCATCATCTCGTCCTTGGTCGTCCTCGGCCTCGGCTCTTCAGCCGGTGTCTTTGAAACCCTCCAGGGAACCCAGTTTGCAACGGCATTGGCTATCTTCATCACCAGTGTTATCGTCAGCATCGCTGCGATCTCCAACGATAACCTGCAGGACCTCAAGACCGGCTACATCGTCGGTGCTACACCGTGGAAACAGCAGGTCGCCCTCATCTTGGGCTCTATCGTCGGCGCTATCGCCATCGCTCCGGTCCTGAACCTCTTGTATCAGGCTTACGGCTTTACGGGTGCACTGCCCCGTGCCGGCATGGATCCGACTCAGGCCCTGGCAGCTCCGCAAGCAACCTTGATGACGACCATTGCCCAAGGTATCTTCAGCGCCAGCCTCGACTGGAATTACATTCTCTTCGGCGTCGGCGTCGGCATCGTTGCCATCATCATCGATTTACTGTTAACGAAAAACACGAAAGCCCTGGCCTTACCGCCCCTGGCAATCGGTATGGGCATTTACTTACCGCCTACCCTTGAAATTCCTTTGGTCATCGGCTCCGTTATGGGCTACTTCGTCAATCGTTCCTTGAAAGCTCGTGCCGCTCGCCGCAGCCCGGGCCATGAAGAAGAAGATGTCGAAGCCTGCAACCACCGCGGCGTCCTCTTTGCTTCCGGCCTCATCGTCGGCGAAAGCCTCATGGGCGTCATCATCGCCCTGCTCATCGTCATCGCTGTCACCTCCGGCGGCAGCGAAACCCCCTTGGCTTTGGTTGGCAAAGACTTCCAGTCGACAGCCGATATCCTCGGCCTCATCGCCTTCATTGCCATGATCGTCATCTTCATCCGTCACATCTTCATCACCAAGTTCACTCCGGAAAACGGTTCGAACAAGTAATTAAGATATACGGTGTATTAAATTTCTGTTAGAAATTAAAAAAGTTTTTCTAAAAAAATCCTCGCTTCGATTATCGTCTTCGCAGCGAGGACTTTTTTTGTATATTTTTGAGCAATCGCGTATAATAAAAGCAAGCATTCCAACCCATTATTGATTCACCAGAAGGAGGTCCTTTCTTTGCACTTTCCCAAACTTGATAAACAGTCCTTAACCGAAGGCATCATCATTCCCGAAATGATAAAAGTCCGGCAAAGCTTCCCGTCACAGAACCTGGCCGATCCCATTGGCCAATTAAAGGAGCAGCTCTACTCTCTCGATGAGACAACCATTAGATCCTTGGAGGGAAAACGCATCGGCATTACAGCCGGAAGCCGCGGCCTCCCGCATTATAAAGAGCTTATGAAGGTCCTCTGCGATCAGCTCAAGGACTGGAAGGCAACCCCCTTTGTCTTCCCCGCCATGGGCAGTCATGCCGGAGCCACGGCAGAAGGCCAAAAAGCCCATCTGGCCCAATTCGGAATCAACGAGGAGTACCTCGGCGTCCCGGTATTATCGACCATGGACGTCGTCACCGTTGCCACCTTGGACGATGGCTTTCCGATTTACTGCGACAAGAATGCCTATGAAGCCGACGGCATCATTTTATTTAACAAGATTAAACCTCACACCCACTTTAAATACGAGCACGAATCGGGTCTCTTGAAGATGATTTGTATCGGCTGCGGGAAACACAAAGGGGCTTCGGCCTTCCACGGACGCGGTTACGATACCTTTGGCCCCAACTTGGAACGGGTAGCCAAGGTATTCTTAAACAAGGTAAACGTCGTCTTTTCCGTCGGCATGGTTCAGAGTCCCAGCGACGACATCGCCGCCTTGGAAGTCATCCCTACGGATAAATTTTTCGAACGAGACGCCGCCCTGCAGGCCCTGGCAAAAGAACAAATGCCGCGCTTAAAGCTGCCTCACATCGATGTCCTGATCGTCGATGAAATCGGCAAGGAAATCAGCGGCACCGGGATGGATCCCAACATCACCGGGCGGACAGAACGATTCAGCCAAGAAGAAGCCTTTCGTTCACTGGCTCCGGACATCGAACGAATCGTCATCCTCGACATTACCGATGCCTCTCACGGAAACGGCTCGGGCTGCGGTATGGCTGACATCGTCAGTTACCGTTTTGTCAACAAGATGGATTTTGCCTCTGTTTACACCAATTGCATTACAGCCAAATCATTCCGCATGGCCTTGCTGCCTCTTTACGGCAATAGCGACAAAGATGCCATCGAAATGGCCATGGCCCATGCCTTTCTGACGGATCCCAATAAAGCCAAGGTCGTGCGCATTAAGAATACCCTGAAGCTGGAAGAAATCGAGTGCTCCACCTCCTGCCTGGAAGATATCGAAGGCCGGTCCGATATGACCGTCATCTCCAAGCCGTTTACTTGGACGTTTAACGAAGAAGACAATTTATGGTAACCAAAAAGCATTGCCCCAAGTCCATTCTGAGGCAATGCTTTTTGTTTAAACTATCTTATTATAACCCTTTATGGCCTACTTTATCCATCCAGGCGAAGAGTTCTGCCAGGTCATAATCACCGCCATGGCCTTGTCCCCAAGGAGAAGCAAAGTCTACTTCATAGCCGGCCTGATGCAGCCTAAGTGCAAGGACAGCCGGAACGGCAATAGCCGTATCCCGATCGGCCTCGCCGTGACGAATACGCCAATATTTAGCCGTCTGAACATGGGACTTGCCGATATAGTTCAAAGGATTGAGCAGCTTTACGATGGCCTTATCCGCCGTCGTTGCCGTCGTCAGAGAATGGCTTTCCCCATAGTCGGTAAAGTGCTGTTTATCGATCGATGCCGTCCCGAATTCCTGATTTTCTCCGGAGCTCAAGTCCAAAGCATCGAAAGCCGGAGCCGCCTTTAACCGCGTGACGTCACGAGCATAACCGGCTAAATCCATATCGACAACCTTTCCGTCTTTAATCGTCAGCCACGATTTAGAAGATAAATCGATTCCTTGGTCCAGCGCCGTTTGAGCAGATGCCATGTAAATCGATTTAATGTATTCTGCAAAGGATCCCTGTCCATTTTCATCAAGGGTCAAGGCATTTCCGTCTTTATCGACAAGGTGCAGTCCGTTAATGTAATCGGGGTAGGCAGCTTTCAACTCTTTAGAAACCTGCTGCTGGGCCGCCGTCATCTCAGTCCCTGTCGTCGCCTCCATAGGCGCATTATCAGGGCGATTCATAACAGCTGAGGGAACCTTGGCAGCTCCCTCCGATTCTTTAGGAGCATCCCCCGGTGCCATAGGAGGCATCATACCGCCCTTACTCTGGTGATAGGTGTTTACCCCATTAAACATCCATTCATAAGCCATATCAGCGTGGTCGAGGTCGGTAATGGGGCAGTAAACGCTGGAAGCATAAATATCATCCCGTTCATTGGCAGCACCAAGGGCCTTTAAATACGGTTCATAATCGGAACTGTTCCCCGTCGCACCCATAAGGGAAGACAAGGCACCGCCGGCACTGGTCCCATTGGAGATGATTTTTTCCGTATCACCGGGTAAACGGCCGGCATTATGGCGTACGTAGCGGACGGCAGCCTTCATGTCGACGATGAGTGCCGGCGCTTTACCGGTATAGGTTCCATCAGTACCTTGACTGGTCCGTCCCCGCGCTCCGGGAGCGGCCACGACATAACCCTTAGACAAGGCGGTAAGAATAGCGTTGGCACCACCGGTCATGCGATCCTTTTCCGATGGGGTCCCCGGTTCGCCCGGCATATAGCCGCCGACAGTGTTAGGCATAAAAATTGGCGCCGTTTTAGCCGTATAGCCGTTGATTGTCTTCCCCTTAAAATAACCTTCAGGGACGTAAATATTCATCGATTGGTAGGTCGTATCGACAGGATGAGCTACGTAAACGCGGTTTTCATAGGCTCGAAAAGCCACTTTCTTGCCGTCGACAGTCATCGTCTTCTTTTCGTATTTTGTCGTATCCAGATTGAGGCTGTAAACAGCATTGACAGAGGACTCGGCCTTAGCCCGGGTCGCCGAAGCCGTCGCATCTACCGACACCGGCGATGTCATGGTTCCATCGGCAGCAAAAACCGTCCCGCCGGTCATCAACAAGCAGAAAACTGCCGCCATTACCTTGGTATGCTTCATATGCAAGACCACCTTTCTCGAATCATTTTGAGTTTCACTCTCGCTATTCCTCAGTATAGCATAGAAATGTCTCTTTATGGTGGCAATTTGTTCTATATTATTCACAAAAATCGTCGGCGCACAAAAAAACTGTGCATCGGGTAAAGCCCAAATGCACAGTCTCCTTTCATCGTCTCAACAACACACGCAGCAAATACGTAAATATATGCCAGTCATAGAGGAGTCTGTCGGCCAGTTGTGAACATCGTTTACTCCGGTAAACGGCATAACCGGAGCCGGCCCCTAATACGAATCCGCCGAGAACATCGCTGACGTAATGAAGGCGGCAGAGGACACGAGAAACGCCTAAACTGACGGACAAGGCCAAGGCCGGAAGCCCCCAAAGGTTTCGTCGTAAAAGCAGCATAACGGCGACGGCCATACTATTCATAGCATGGTTGCTGGGAAAAGAGGCATTGGCCTTATGTTTAACTAAAGCAGCTCCTTTACCGCTAGCAAAAGGCCTCGGCCGATACCACAATTTGCCAATGAACCACGAAACAGATGAGGCGAGAATGACCGAAAACAAGCAATAAAGCAGCGTTTTCCGTTCTTTCCGTTGTTCCTTCTCGTTTTTAGGGCGAAACCAGGCCCCCAAGCCATAGAGGATAAACAGGCCGTGACCAAAGCGAGTAAACCACGATAAAGGACGAAGCCACAGATTATGGCGAGCCAGAAGAAATAGGATGAGTCGAACCATGTTGCCCTCCCTTTACCAAATCAACATTGCTTGTCAATAGCCTTTGCCATCGTCCCGGCCATATCCGCCAGCGAAATGCGGCGCATTTGCTCTTCCATCGCCTGCTGTACCTGACTCAACTTATCGTCGAGGCTGAGGTGGATGGTTTTACCGACAGGGCATTGGGGACTGGGGTGCTCATGAAAATGAAACAGAGAATCGCTGGGAATGCAGTCAACGGCATGGTAAACGTCGTATAAACTGATGTTCTCCAAGGGCTTTTTCAAGGTAGCCCCTCCAGCTCCTCGCTTGACGTCAATAAATTCGGCCGCCTTTAACTGGGTAAGCAGGTTCCGAATAATGACCGGATTGGTACCGACACTGGAAGCAATGAAACTGCTGGTCACTTTTTCGGTCTTTTCAAAATATGCAATGCACAGCAAGGTGTGGACAGCCATCGTAAGGCGACTGGAAATCTGCATCCTTAAAGAGCCCCCACTTCACGGAGAATGGCCAAAGAAGGCGTGCAGGCCGGGCAGTCACAGAACTTAGCCCCACTGGCTTTAAGATCTTTGGCATGATCCAAGAGCTGAGCAGCAGCATCTGCCCCCAAAACCTTCGCAGCCGTATCCGATCCGGCAAAGCCGAGGAGTTCATCAATTGTCGATACACCTTGCTTCAAGGCTTCCACATAGGCCGGAGTCGCTGCCTCTTTATCAGCAGCATCAAGCCATTCCTGGGCCGCTTTTTTCAGAGTCGGGTTACAGCTGGGTGCTGCCACTAATTCCTGCGTTTTCACAACCATAAAGTCGATGAGTTTCTTATCCATAATAATACCTCCTAATAAAACAGTACATTCATCGGTTATAACCAATAGGATTACAACTAAATCATAGTTTATTTCAAAAGTAATGTCAATGATTACAATATAGTCGACTTAACCCCCGTCAATTACAAATAAATCAGATTAAATTTATTTACTATTATTTAAATTTAGATAATCAGCTTCATTAAGCCATTTGTTATGTAAACAAAAGTGGGATTTAAACTAATTTCGGCAGGTGTAAACGTCTATAAAAAATTTGTGTTGCCACGAGATTGTCCCAGTCCAGCGCTAAAACACGAAAAACGACGAATTACCAGAAGCAAGAATTCGGATCCGGAAAGAGGGGCCGATCATTTCGGAGCTCGCAAAAATCGAAATACTGCGGAAAAAGTCCGAAAAGGACGTGGATGACCGCGCGACTGACACACGGGGCATCGAGGAAGGTTTTAATGGGGTCAGCGCCGCATAAAAGCGGTTGCAACGTCTTTCAAGGTTGTCGCCCCCGGCATGACGGCAACGTGGCAGCGGTTGCAAAGTTTAATCATAACTATATCGAGGCAGGCGAGGCAAAGACCGAATCAGAGGCCGCAAGGTCGCTCCATAGCTCTTTAGGCGATAAAGGAAGCTTTCGCTAAAAGTATCATTGCCTCAAGAAGAAAAAAGCCTCGGAGACGAATCTCCGAGGCTTTTCGTATGTTTAACAGGAATATAGGTTTAAGCGCGTACGGCTTTGACGGCAGCGATGAACTTCTTGGCCGTTTCCGTGATTTCAGCAGCCGTTTTGCCGCCACCGGTCAAGGCTCCGCCGGCACCGACAGCGACGCAGCCGGCCTTAATCCATTCACCGGCGTTGTCGACGTTAACGCCGCCCGTCGGCATGAGCGGTGCCTGCGGCAAGGGGCCGTGAATGGCTTTAATGGCCTTCATACCGACAACTTCACCCGGGAAGATCTTGACGACGTCAGCGCCGCATTCAAGGGCTGTTACGACGTCTTTCAAGGTCGTCGTCCCCGGCATGACGGCTACGCGGTAGCGGTTGCACAGTTTAATCGTTTCGACGTCGAGGGCCGGCGATACGACAAATTGTGCTCCTTCGAGGATGGCAATACGAGCCGTGACGGCATCGAGAACCGTACCGGCACCGATGACGACATCGGGATTATCGGCATATTTTTTCGAAAGTTCGCGGATAGCTTCGTGGGCCTGGGGCGTCGTAAAGGCCAATTCAATGGCCGTGACGCCGCCTTTAATGCAAGCTTCCGACATGGCAACGGCTTCTTCCGGATTGTTGCCGCGAATGACGGCGACGACACCGATTTCTTTGATTTTATTGACGACTTCTATCTTATCCATTGTGTAAACTCCTCTCACACTCTCAAAAAAATATCGCTATACGATTCATTATGAATGGCTGGCCTGGAAGGCTTCCAACTTTTCTCTCGTCGGCAGACCTTCATTATCTCCGGCTACCTAAATGGCCATAGCCCCGATAGCAGCCCCTCTGCGAGCGGCATCTTCCAACGTCAGCCCATCGAGAAGGCCGCTGGTAAAGCCGACGGCAAAGCCGTCTCCGGCACCGACCGTATCGACGATGTGTTTCACGTGATAGCTCGGAACGTACAATTCTTCCTGTTCCGTCCGAACATAGGTCCCGTTGCTGCCGCCAAGCTTGATGACGACCGTCTGGACGCCGCGCTGCAGGTAATACTGGGCAATATCCTGTTCGCTTTCCCGACCGGTCAGGATCCGGCCTTCACCGAGGCCCGGCATGACGATATCGGCATACTGGGCAGCATCATTGATGACCCGGGCCATGGCTTCTTCTGATTTCCAGAGCATCGGCCGCAGATTGGGGTCGAAGGAAATGCGTACGCCCTTGCTGTGGGCCCGCATCATGAGTGTATAAATCGTTTCCCGGCACGATTCCGACAAGGCCAGGGGGATACCCGTCACATGAAGGTGATCGACGCCGGCCCAATCGATCCCGGCTAAATCAGCCGGCTGAAAATGAGAGAATGCCGTATGTTTGCGGATATTGGCAACGAAAGGATCGCCTTCGACGACCTTTTCCTTCATTTGGAAGCCGGTCATATGATCATCGTCAGTCCAGACGTACTGTTCACGGATATTATTTTCTTTCAGGAAATTGACGATGCAGCAGCCAAAAGGATCGATACCGACCTTGGAGATATACGATACGTTGTTTCCCAAACGAGCCATGCCGACGGCATAGTTCAATTCAGCCCCGCAGACGTGGCGGGAAAAATGTTCGACCGATTCCAAGGGCCCCTTTTCTTCAGCGATGAGCAAGCCCATCGCTTCACCAATAGTAAGCACATTCTTCATTTTGATTCCTCCATGAGATAAGACGGGACTGTCGCAGCAGACAGTCCCCGGTTACTTAGTTTTACAATTGTTTCTTTATTTTATCAATCATATCTTCATAGGCTGCATCTGTCAAGTAAACGCGATCGGGATTCATGACAAAGGTGCTGTTCCATTCGAATTCATCTTTATACTTCGGAACTAAGTGGATATGCAAATGGTGTCCCGAATCGGCATAAGCCCCATAGTTCACTTTGTCCGGATGAAAAGCGGCGTGAATCGCTTTCGAAGCCCGTGCGACATCGGCAAAGAAAGCATTTCTTTCTTCATCCGTAAGTTCCGTCATTTCGCTGACATGATCTTTATAAGCGACGATGCAGCGGCCGGGATGGCTCTGTTCTTTGAATAAGACTAACATACTGACCGATAAATCGCAGACGTAAATGCCAAACTTAGCCAGCGGTTCGCCTTTGACGCAGTAGCCGCAATTCTGATCTTTCATGTGAAAGCCTCCTTATTCGATGATACCATGTTCCCATTTACCATTATTCAAGTCTTCAGCGATTTTCTTGAACTTATCGTCCGTCAATCCGTAGAAGAAGTACAGGATAATGGCTGCAATCCCAAGGGCAACGCCGGGATACAAGGTCATAGCAGCTTTGATACCCAAGAGGGTCATTTCGCTCTGTACGGCATTGGCAACATAACCCGTCATTACCAGAATACCGGAACTTACGACAGCGGCCAGAGCCTGAGCGATTTTACGGGAGAAGTTGAAAGCGGCATAGGTGATACCTTCTTTACGAATACCGTTATGCCATTCACTGTAGTCGATGACGTCGGAGACAAAGGCCCAGGTAACACCATTAGGAATAGCCAAGGCAACGTAGCCGATGGTAACCAAAACGATGAACGAGTAAATGTTGGTCGGGATGACGAAGTTGAGAAGGTCTGCAGCGCAGCCGATAAGCAAGCCGCCGATAGCCGTTTTCTTCTTACCGAATCTCTTAACCAGTTTCGGAATGAGCAGGATCCCAACAACGGAGCAGCCCATCATGATGCCGTTTACAATCGGCTGGAAACCCATGTACCCCAGGTTATACTGGCAGAAGAAAATCATCATCTGGTTGTTGGTATTCATGGCCGAAATGGTAAACAAGGTCATTAAAATGATGCATAAGAGCGGTTTATTGGTAAATACGAGTTTAACATAGTCGGAAGCTTTTGCTTTCTGTTCATTGGCCGTATTACGCTTAACAGGGACATGTTCACGGCAGTTAAAATAGCAGATAGCAAAGCCGATGACGCCGACGATGGACATGACAGCCGCGGCGATAAAGAAGCCGTGGTGCGGCGAAGCGAACATCATGACGATCGGTACGAAAGCCATGCCGGTAATGAGCTGAGCCCCGATAGAACCGGCCTGACGCGTCGTAGCCATCTGACTTCGTTCTTCAACGTCTCGGGTCATAACACTGGCCAGGGAGGAATAGGGGATATTAGTAAACGAGTAAACGAGGCCCCAAGCCATGTAAGCACCGTAAGCAAAGATAATTTTACCTGTCGCAGATATTTCCGGCATGGTAAAGGTAATGACCGTCAAGATAGCCAGGATGACGGCAGAAAACATCATGACCGGACGGAATTTACCGCGAGGACCGATGTTTTTACGGCCATCGATAACGGAACCGGCGATCGGGTCCATAAAGGCATCAAAGATTTTGGTAAAGGCGAAAATACCGGCAACAGCCGCAGCCGGGATCGTACAAACGTCGATCCAGTATTTCGTCAAATAAGCCTGTCCGAGGTCAAACATAAAGCCATTGCCAAAATCACCAAATCCATAACAAATCTTTTCACGCCAGGACAGTTTTACATGGCCGTCTTGGGCGGATTTCCCTTCAACCGGAGCATTGGGCTTCGGCAAGGTTCCTTCTTGTGTGCTCATTGCACTCCCTCCTTATAAGGTAACACCGTTTTTAAATATAGCCAGTTCGTGTTTATCAAGCGCTTCCGATTTCGCAAAAACACGTCCCGACGCCACATCGAGGATGTATTGGAACAGGCGGTCGGCCGCAGCTTCCCGCGATTCGCCTTCAGCAATCGTACCGGCATTAAAATCGATCCAGTTCTTTTTGAATCCCGCAAGTTTACTGTTGCTGGAAATCTTGATCGTCGGTACCGGGCAGGCAAAGGGTGTTCCCCGTCCCGTCGTAAACAAGACCATGTGGGCACCGGCAGCTGCTAAAGCATTGGCCGCTACCAGGTCGTTGCCCGGAGCCTGCAAGAGGTTCAGGCCTTTCTTGGAAACCCGGTCGCCGTAGGAAAGGACGTCTTCGACCAGGGCCTGACCGCCTTTCTGTACGCAGCCCAGGGACTTATCTTCCAGCGTCGTAATCCCGCCGGCTTTATTGCCCGGTGATGGGTTTTCATTGATCTTTTCGCCGTAATTCATGAAATATTCTTTAAAGTTGTTTACCAGGGCTACGGTCTTATCGAAGACTTCCTCATTCCGAGCCCGGTTCATGAGCAGCGTTTCTGCACCGAACATTTCCGGCACTTCCGTCAGGATCGACGTGCCGCCGGCAGCGATGAGCCGATTCGAGATTTCACCGACCAAAGGATTGGCCGTGATGCCCGAAAAACCGTCGGATCCGCCGCACTTCAGGCCGATCGTAAGCAGGGAGGCATCGCACGGTTCCCGGTGGGATTTAGCAGCATAGCTGCACAGTTCTTTGACGATTTCCGTGCCGGCTTCAATTTCATCTTCTACGTCCTGGCAGATAAGGAACTTGACCCGGTCCGGATCGTAGTCACCGATGACATCCTTCATCAAACTGATTTGGTTGTTTTCACAGCCCAGACCCAGCACCAAAACGGCTCCGGCGTTCGGATTGTGAATAAGGCCACTTAATACTTTCTGCGTATGGAGCTGGTCGTCACCGAGCTGGGAGCAGCCATGAGGATGGCTGTACGAATAGATGCCGTCAATGTTTTCCGTCTTATAGACCTGGGCGGCATTTTCAATGGCCCGGGCAATGTTGTTGACGCAGCCGACAGTCGGGATGATCCAAACTTCATTGCGGATACCGGCCTGGCCATCGGTCCGTTTATATCCGAGGAATTCGTATTTTTTTTCACTTTCCAAAGGCGGGCGCTGGGCCTTTTCCGGTTCGTAGGTGTAATCCAGGAGGTCGCCCAGTTTACTTTGGACGTTGTGGGTGTGTACCCAGGAGCCCTGGGGGATATCCATCTTTGCAGTCCCGATGGGGAAGCCGTATTTTACGACATCTTCGCCTTTTTTAATCTCTTTAATGGCTATCTTATGGCCTGCCGGGATGTCCTGGCAGACGGTAAAGGTTTGACTGCCGACGGTAACGCTGCTGCCCTTGGCAACAGCGTCAACAGCGACGGCTACATTATCATCAGCGTGTATCTGAAATACGTTCATCATAATCTCCTTATGCAGTCAATTCGGTAAGATGAGCTTTGACGCCTACCTCAGCCATGCGGTCCATATGGGCCGTTACGGCATCCGTAAGGCCGTCAACAGCATTCAGATCTTCGCCCCACCAATCGGCCTGTCCGAGGACGGCTTTGACATAATCGGCTGTAGCAAGGGCTGCATGATCTTTAATGAAAGCTAATTTATCTTCATCATCGTGAATTTCATAGGTATTGCCGGCCCGGGACCCGATGAGGCATTGGTCGCCGGCTTCCGTCGTCCGGTAGAAGGCCAGTAGAGCCGCCAAAGAATAAGTCAGGAACTTCGGCAGTTTTCCCGTCGCTGCCAAACTGTCCTTAAAGGTCGGCAGGATCCGGGCTCTCCACTTCGAGATGGAGTTCAGGGAAATAGCCAAAAGTGCGTGTTTTACGAAGGGATTTTCAAACCGTTCGTAGACGGCCCGGGCAAAGGCAACGGCCTTTTCTTCCGGTAAATCAACGGTCGGTACGATTTCATCGAAGACCGTCTGGTCCAGCGATTTGCGGATAATCGGATCTTCCATGCACTGGCCTACATAGTCGAGACCGGCAAGGTAAGCGCCGAGGACCATCGACGTATGAGCGCCATTGAGGATGCGAACTTTCTGTTCCTTGAAGGCCTGGATGTTATCCGTGAATTCAACGTGGAATTTACTCGAGTTTAACGGCAGACGGTCACCTAAGGTCGAGTCGCCGATAACCCATAAAGAGAAAGGTTCAGCCTGGTCGAGGAGAGCGTCTTCATAGCCCAGTTCAGCCTGGATCTTATCAATGGAATCTTCCGGGTACCCTACGACGATGCGGTCGACGAGAGTGTCAACGAAGCGGCAGCTCTGGGCAAGCCAGCTCAGGAAGCCTTGTTCCAGGCCCCAATTTTCTGCGTATTTGGTGACGCAGTCCTGAAGGAGTTTACCGTTATTATCGTTCAATTCCGTCGGCAGCATGATGAGGCCTTTATCTGAAGCCCCCTTATAGAAGGTATACCGTTCATAGAGGAACTTGGTCAGTTTAGCCGGGAAGGTCGTCGGCGGGCAGGCTTCGAATTTGTCGGCAGCGTCAAAGACAATGCCGGCTTCCGTCGTATTGGATACGACGAATTCGAGGGCATCTTCATGAGCCAGATCCATGAAGGCGTCGTATTCATCACGAGCGCTGATTACAGTCTTCACCGACGTAATGACTCGGTTTTCTTTGCAGACTTTCCCATGCTGCTGGCCTCTCAAGCATACCGTGTATATGTCATTTTGCTTGGAATAACGGTCGGTCTTGCCCGAGCGGGGCATGACGACAGATACGCTGCCGTCAAAACCGTTTTCCTCATTGGCTACGTCGACAGCATAGTCGACAAAGGCGCGGAGGAAATTACCTTCTCCAAACTGTAAGATCCGTACAGGATGCTGTTGTTTCTGATGGAATTCACTTACATTTTTCATCGTTTACCCTCGTTTACATCTGAAATTGAAAATAGTTAGCTGCGTTGTTAAAGCTGATCTCTTCGACTAACTGGCGAAGTGCGTCTTCATCGTTCGGATATTCACCGTTTTCAACAAGATTACCGATCCAGTTGCAGAGAATGCGGCGATAATATTCATGGCGTGCGTAGGACAAGAAGGAGCGGGAGTCCGTCAGCATACCCAAGATGTTGCCAAAGACAGATTCATCGGCAATACCGGTCATCTGGTCGATCATGCCCTGTTTCGTATCATTGAACCACCAGGGAGCGCCTTGCTGAATCTTGCCGCGAACGCCGTCACCCTGGAAAGCGCCGATAATCGTAGCAATCATGGCATTGTCATTAGGGTTGCCCGAGTAAAGGATTGTCTTCGGTAAAATATGGAGTTCATTGAGGTGGTCTAAGAGGGCAATAAGGCCTTTGCAGCAGTTGCCTTCGGCAATGCTGTCATAACCCGTATCAGGGCCGAGTTTACGATACATTTCCGAGTTGAGGTCGCGAAGGGTTGCAAAATGGATCTGCATAGCCCATCCGCGTTTGTGATATTCACCGGCAAGGTAGGTCAGAACAGCTGTCTTATAGGCTTCCATTTCTTCTTTGCTGACAGCTTCGCCGTTCAAAGCTTTGGTCATGATGGCATCGATCGTCTTTTCATCGGCTTCACGGCAGAAAACATATTCTAAGGCGTGGTCCGTAGCGCGGCAGCCCATTTCTTCAAAGAAGGCGATTCGTTTATCCATGGCTTGGCGAAGGTCGGCAAAATTCTTGATATCTACGCCGGCAGCTTTGCCGAGGCGAGTCATGTAATCTGCGTAGCCGTCTTTATCGACGTTCATCAGTTTGTCCGGACGCATAGCCGGATATACCTTAGCGCTGCAAGTCTTTTCATCTCTCAATTTTTTATGCCATTTCAAATCGTCGGCCGGATCATCGGTCGTGCAGATAACTTTGACGTTGGACTGTTCAATCAAGCCCTGGACGCCCATACCTTTTTCCTGAAGCTTTGCATTGCAGCGGTTGAAAATATCTTCAGCATTCTTTTCCGTCAGCGGTTCGGTAATTCCGAAATAGCGCTGTAATTCTAAGTGACTCCAATGGTAAAGAGGGTTACCGATCGAACGAGAAAGCGCTTTCGCATATTCCACAAATTTTTCCAAGTCTGTCGACGTTTCACCGGTGACTTTTTCTTCGGGAGTACCGTTGGCACGGATGATACGCCATTTGTAATGGTCACCGCCGAGCCATACTTCGGTAATGCTGCGGAAGTGGTGATCTTCAGCGATTTCTTGCGGAGAGATGTGACAGTGATAGTCGATAATCGGCATCTTTGCTGCATAATCATGGAATAAATGCTTTGCCGTATCTGTTTCCAGTAAGAAATCCTTGTCCATAAATTGTTTCATTATTATATGTCTCCTTCCAATACCCGGCGTCGAATGCTGTCGGTCAACTGAAAATTTATTGTAAGCTCTTACACTTATCTTTACCGAAAGGATATCATAGCATGCCTACAGTGTCAATGACGTATGATTTTTCTGTATGGTTTTTGAAAAAAATTAAGTTTTCCAATGCTTTTTTATCATGCATTCCGTATTCGCCTTCCAAAATCAATATCTTTTGTTTTAAATTCAAACAGGTTATCTATGTTCATTCCGGTTAAGCTCTTACACATTTTATCCATATCCCTATTGATTTATTAAGAAAGAAATGTGTTATAATGTAAGTACCCCAGATTTTTACATAAAGAGGATCGATTGCTATGAATATCACGATTTACGACATCGCGCAAAAATGCCATGTTTCCATCGCCACGGTTTCCCGCGTCCTCAACGGCAGCAGCCGAGTCAGCGAAAAAACACGGGCCAAGGTACTTCAGGTGATGAAAGAAATGGGTTATAAGCCCAACCCCTTTGCCCGCGGATTGGGCCTGGATTCCATGAAAATCATCGGCGTCATCTGTACCGACGTCGCCGATATCTTCTATGCCCATGCCGTGTCCCTTTTGGAAGACGGCCTCAGGCAGCATCACTTTGATGTCATGCTGTCCAACACCGGCAGCGATAACGGCCATAACGGCAAGTATATCTCCGACATGGCAGGAAAACACGTCGATGCCATCATCACCATCGGCACGCCTTTTTCATCGGAGTCGGATGTGAGGCTGCTCTGTGAAACGGCCCGTCAAATCCCGGTCATCACCATCAACAGTGACTACCATCAGCCCCGTATGTACAGCGTCGTCTGTAACGAAAAAGACGGCATGAAAGATGTCGTCGCAGCCTTGGCCAAGAAGGGCTGTAAACATATCCTCTATATCTATAATTCGCTCACCTACAGCGGCCGCCATAAGTTGGACGGCTTTCGCCTGGGAATCAAAGATTTACAGCTGCCTCATCGCACTGAGTTGATTCAACAGATCCCCAAAACCCTTACGGATACAGAAGCTTTGATTGACCGCTTAGTCGCTGAACACATCGACTTCGACGCCATCATTACAGCCGATGACATCTTTGCCGTCGGGGCACAGCGAGCAGCCCTGCGCCACGGACTAAACATCCCCGTCGTCGGCTGTAACAACTCAATCCTCGCCGAATGCGCTACACCGACCCTCACCAGCTTGGACAATAAACTGACAAACTTATGCGCCGCCGCCGTCAACATCGTAACCGAACTAACCACCAAGGGGGCTGACGCCGTCCCCATTCGAACCGAGTTCAATGCCGAACTCATTGAACGTGAAAGTTTCAGAACATAAAAAATTCCGTATACTCAAGTATACGGAATTTTTTTATCCGAAGTATTCGGGATATTCTTTTTTCAATACCGCTACGTCGACCATGACCTTGTTGATGTGCTTGGTCATCATGTCTTGAGCGGCTTTTACATTTTTATCGAATACGGCCTGTACAATAATCTTATGCTGTTCATAGAGGAGCTCCATTTGCTCGGCTGCATAGCCATCGCTGATATTTAAAACACGAGCCCGGGCATAGTCGAGGTTTGAGTCTTGGACTACTTGCCAGATATGGGGCTTACCGCAGCCTTCATAGAGCAGCGAGTGCAAGGTATTGTCACTCTTAAAAAAACTTTCGGCATTGCCGTTGGCTACGAATTTGCCCTGCTCAAAGATACAAAACTCCAACTTCGTCCGCCAAGGATCCAAAAACTCCCGGCAAGCCAATTCTACAATCGCTCGTTCTAAAGTCACCCTAAAAAAGCGAAATTCAGCCAACTGTCCAGTATGGATTTTTGATACAAAAGTTCCTCGCTGGGGCAATACTTCCAGCAGCCCCTTTTGCGCCAGTCGGATAAAGGCTTCGCGAACCGGCGTCCGGCTCACCTGCAAAATCCCGGATAGCTCCTGTTCAGACATGGCCGTTCCCGGCGGCAGTTTCAAAGTCATTATATTTTGGTACAACACGCGGTAAGCATATTCCCGCACCGTTTCCTGAGGCTCTTTTTCAATCAAAATCAACTTATCCATAGCCACTCCATCATTCCTAACATCTATATTTCCCCATTCTCAAATTCATCTTACCATAAATCCATCAGAAATAGTATAGGCTAATTAAAAATGGAAAGGCATTCTATACGGTTTCCCAACAATACATTTTCTAAGATAAATAGGTTTAACATTATTCACCTGTGATAAATGGCGTTATTATGCTATTAAAATTTATTTCGTAAGCTTGTTTAAACAATCTTCGTAAATCAGTAAATCATGCGCCTACGGAGAAATTTTGCCCGTTCAGTTTGACGTCTCTGTGAGATAAGCCGAGACTGTCAAAACATACAGTCCCGGCACCTTTTGTGCTTATAGGTATTTCAGTATGCGGCCAATCATCACATCCGGAGCAGCACGTCCCGCAAAGGCTTCGAGATTCATAACAAAAATACGATTCCCTTCAAACTCGTGCTTCTGCTTCGGAACAAAGATGATCTGCCAAGCAAACGTAGCCGGAAAGCCGCCTTGACCTAAGAGCCGAGATGTTCAGATATCCGTGTACATCTTACTATCAGATAAATAAAGTCAAGAGGAATACGACGGCCAAACCACTCGTAGAGTTTACCAGTTCCAATAAGCCCCATGTCTTAAAGGTTTGTCCCATAGTCAAATTAAAGGTTTCCTTCATCATCCAAAAAGCAGCATCATTCGGCATAGTGATCGTATTACTCCCAACGGCCGTGGCCAACATGAGCAGCGTCGGATTGACATTAAACACCGGAATTAACGGCGCAACAATCCCGGCTGCCGTAATAGCAGCTACCGCACCTTGTCCCGTAGCCCAGCGAATGATTACGGTAATGACGTAGGCTAAAATCAACGGGGATATAGAGGTACCGGCAGCCGCAGCGGCAATATGCTGGCCAACCCCGGCATCTACAATAACTTGTTTTAAAACGCCGCCTGCACCAATAATCATGATAACCGAAGAGATCCCTTTCATGGCAGACGTAATGGTAACCGATGTTTCAGAAATCGTGCGCCCGGCACGGATACCAAAAACATACATGGCCACAAGGACAGCCACCAACAAGCTGATATTCGGGCTTCCTAAAAATCCAAAGGCCTTAAAAATAAAGGTATCATTGGCGACAAAATGACGAATAATGGTATTCCCAATCATAAATACAGCCGGCAGCAAGGGAACCAGTAAGCATACCCCAAAGGAAGGAAGTCGGTAGTCACGAAGGGCTGTTTCATTAATATTCCCCAAATTCGGCGCGGCTAATTTATCTAACCCGCTCAAAAAACGGGGTAAAATGATGCCGGCACAAATAACCGAAGGGACGACGACAACGATCCCCAAGAGATAAACCATCCCGCTGTCGGCACCAAAGGCATCCACTAAGGCTACCGGACCGGGCTGGGGCGGAAAAACACTATGCCCTTGAGCAACACCAGCTAATACGGGAATAATCAAATACATATAAGGAATCTTAGCTTCCCTGGCAATACTGACAACTAAGGGAACAACAACCATGAAACCGACTTCAAAGAACATCGAAATCCCAAAGATGACCCCGACAAGCATAACCCCCCATTTCAAGGTTCGCAGCCCGCAACTAGCGACCATCTTATCGGCAATTTTTTTAGAGGCCCCGCAATCGGTCATTAACTGACCTAAGGCGGCACCGAGGACGACAATCAGACCGACACCGCCAAAGGTGCTGCCGGCCCCCTTGGTGATGGTTTGAACCAAATCATTCGGATCCATACCTTCCATAAAGGCAACGAAAATGGCAACCAGCAACAAGGCCAGCATGCTGTGGACATTCAGTTTTACGGTCATAAATAAAAGTAACCCAATCGCGACGATTACCCATATAACAGGTAGAATATGTTCCATGATAAACCCTCCAAATACTATTTCGTTATATATCTCTTCAATGTATTCCGTACTGCACCCGGCCCGGCAATGAGTTCTTGGAAATAAGCTTCAATTTTTTCACCAAGGCCGACTTCATAAAGGTCACTGCCAAAAATATCTGAATTAGAAAGAATCGGTTTTAACTTTCCTTTTGCAGACGAAACGTCTCCCAACACGACACCCTGCAAAAAGGCCTGCAGATCCTGGAGCAGCGGATCGGGACTAAGTTCAAAGACATTTCCCCGATCATCGACGCCCAGCAGATAGCGGCACCAACCGGCGATGGCTAAGGGGATATATTCCAAGGTCTTGGCCTTATCTCCGTAAGCTTTGATCGTTTCGCCAAAGCGAACGCCCACCTTTTGTGACGTGTCCGCCGCGATACGCTGCGGCGTATCCGGAACGTTAGGATTGGGAAGGCGTTTCTCCAACAATTCAGTGATAAACGCTTTCGGGTTGATAACCCCCGGGTCAACGACGACCTTAAGGCCTTCATCATAGCCGATTCGTTCAATCAACCGCGTAAGTTCCGCATCTTTCATTTCGTCGGCAACTAAGGTATAGCCAAGCAAACAACCGTAAACGGCCAATGTCGTATGCAAGGGGTTCAAACAAGTGCCGACCTTCATGCGTTCAACTTTATTAACCGTTTCTCGATCCGTAAAAATAACGCCAACTTTTTCTAATGCCGGCCGGCCATTGGGGAAGTCATCTTCTACTACTAAATATTGAGCGGCTTCCGCATTGACAACCGCCGCGTACTGACTACTCCCTGCCGAAATCACTCGATTGTTCTTAAATTCACATTCTTGCAGATGCTTTTGAACGGTTTCCGAATACGAGGGAACAATTTTATCAATCATGCTGTAGGGGTAGGAGATTTTTTCGTCTATATAGGTAAGAAAATCTTCTTCCACTAATTCATGTTTCACCCATTCATCGGCAAAAGTATGAATTACCTTTTTAATAACGTCCCCATTATGGGAGCAATTGTCCAGGCTCAAGAAGGCCAGGGGATACCCTCCATGCTTATATCTGGCATACGTCAGGGCCGCTAAATTCCCCATCCCGCTTTCCGTGGATTCAGGTCCGTTGGCGAGATCATGGGCTACATCCGGAAAATAATTGCCATTATAATCCGTCAGTTTATATCCCTTTTCGGTAATCGTGAAGCTGACAATTTGAAGGGATGGTGCCGTAAAAATAGCCTGCATCCGTTCCCAATCGGCCTGTCGTGACCGTGTACAAGCCAACGATTCCACAATATTCCCGATAATCTTCTTATCAAATCGGCCATCTTGATGCATGGTTACGGCCACACTTACATTATCATAAGGGCGATACACGGAATCAATAACGGCCATATTATGCGTCGTAGTTACAATAATACCGGTACTTTCTTCGCCCATTTCGATTAATTGCTGCTGTAACGGTGCCACAAAGGCCCTGAAAATATTGCCGCCGCCGACATGAAGCCAGGTAGGATGACCGATTGTTTCTTTCGTTACCCGGCTGTCATCGAATGAATATAATTGAAAGCCCTTTTCTTCCCATTTTTCCTTATCCGTCAGGAAGCTCCGGCGATTTAAATAAAGCATCGATAAAACCTCCTTTATACCTCTGCGCACGCGCAGTTAATGGAATCCCATAAACAGTAAATAGAATTGGCTCCGACGATGCCTTCCATACCCGGAAGTCGATCTCTTGGCTGTAATGTAAGCTTGTCCTTCGTTTCTCCGTATCCACGGAATATCTTTTTCATACGTCAACCCCTCCAAAAAATAAACTGAGATAATTTTCTTGTTCTTATTGTCTTTTCGGTCATCTTCATTTTTATCGTGATTACATCCTACCATTCTAGTACTTTATTTTCAATAAATTTGACTAAAATGAATAAATAAGAAGGATGAAATGATTTTTTAGTACATCATTTTGCTTGCTTCGCATAAAATATTTTCCCTTCTTTTCGCTTTAATTTTGAAAATTTATGAATAAAAAATTATAAAAAGGCTCAATTCAGCCGTTTTTATTGTATATAAAAACATTTATTTATTTTCTACACAAAAAATAGTTCAGTATAATCAATAAATTCCCATCTGTTTCCAACGATCCAAAAAGATATGATGAATTTTACCTATTTCCGTGATTTCAGCATCCACTTTACCATCAGCCGTATCTCATCATCGCCGTTGTCAACATTGCTCTCGCCCGCAAGCCTGCGTGAGTGGCCGTAGACGGCTTTGACGGCCTTATGCCTTCCCACGTGCAAAAGAAGAGTCTTATACTGTCAGAGCCTCTATCAGAGGCCGTAACAGGTCGTTCATGGCTCTTTCGGAGGTAAAGAAGAAGCCGCCGCCAAAAGTATCCTTGTCTCAAAGAACCGAAAAGCCTCGAAGACGAATCTTCGAGGCTTTTCGCATGTTTAACAAGGATATCGTTTTAAGCGCGTACGGCTTTGACGGCAGAGATGAATTTCTTGGCCGTTTCCGTAATTTCATCTGCCGTCTTACCGCCGCCCGTCAAGGCTCCGCCGGCACCGACAGCTACGCAGCCGGCCTTGATCCATTCTCCGGCGTTGTCGACGTTAACGCCGCCCGTCGGCATGAGTGGGGCCTGCGGCAAGGGGCCGTGGATGGCTTTAATAGCCTTCATGCCTACAACTTCACCCGGGAAGATTTTAATGACGTCAGCACCGCATTCAAGGGCTGTTACGACGTCTTTCAAGGTCGTCGTCCCCGGCATGACGGCTACGCGGTAGCGGTTGCACAGTTTGATCGTTTCGACGTCGAGGGCCGGCGACACGATGAATTCTGCTCCCTCGAGGATAGCAATGCGGGCCGTGACCGCGTCGAGGACCGTGCCGGCACCGATGACGACGTCGGGATTATCGGCATATTTCTTAGCCAGTTCCCGAATGGCTTCATGAGCCCGTGGCGTCGTGAATGCCAATTCAATGGCCGTGACGCCGCCTTTAATGCAGGCTTCCGACATGGCAACGGCTTCTTCCGGGTTGTTGCCGCGAATGACAGCGACGACACCGATTTCTTTAATTTTATTGACGACTTCGATTTTGTCCATGGTGTAAACTCCTCTCACACGCTCAAAAAGATATCTCTATACGACTATTACGAATGGCTTTGCTGAAATGCTTCCAATTTTTCTCTCGTCGGCAGGCCTTCATTATCTCCGGCTACCTGAATGGCCATAGCCCCGATAGCAGCCCCTCTGCGAGCGGCATCTTCCAGGCTCAAGCCATCGAGAAGGCCGCTGGTAAAGCCGACGGCAAAGCCGTCTCCGGCACCGACCGTATCGACAATGTGTTTCACATGATAGCTGGAGACGTACAATTCTTCCTCCGCCGTCCGAACATAGGTACCGTTGCTGCCGCCGAGTTTGATGACGACGGTCTGGACGCCCCGTTCCAGGTAATACCGGGCAATGTCCTGCTCACTTTCCCGACCGGTCAGGATACGTCCTTCACCGAGGCCCGGCATGACGACATCAGCATATTGAGCGGCATCGTTGATGACCCGGACCATGGCTTCCTCTGATTTCCACAGCATAGGCCGCAGGTTAGGGTCGAAGGAAATGCGCACGCCCTTGCTGTGAGCCCGCATCATGAGGGTATAAACCGTTTCCCGGCACGATTGCGACAAGGCCAGGGGGATTCCCGTCACATGAAGGTAATCGACGCCGGACCAGTCGATACCGGCTAAGTCAGCCGGCTGAAAATGAGAGAATGCCGTATGCTTGCGGATATTGGCTACGAAAGGATCGCCTTCGACGACCTTTTCCTTCATCTGGAATCCCGTCATATGGTCGTCATCGGTCCAGACATACTGTTCGTGGATGTTATTTTCTTTCAGAAAATTGACGATGCAGCGGCCAAAGGGATCGATCCCGACCTTGGAGATATACGATACGTTGTTTCCCAAACGAGCCATGCCGACAGCATAATTCAGTTCCGCCCCGCAGACGTGGCGGGAAAAATGTTCGACCGATTCCAAGGGACCCGTTTCTTCGGCGATGAGAAGCCCCATCGCTTCACCAATAGTAAGCACATTCTTCATATTGATTCCTCCATGAGATAAAAGGGGACTGTCACAGCAGACAGTCCCTGATTACTTGTTTTTATAGGTATTTCTTTATTTTGTCAATCATCTCTTCATAGGCTGCATCTGTCAAGTAAACGCGGTCAGGGTTCATGACAAAGGTGCTGTTCCATTCAAACTCATCTTTATACTTGGGCACTAAGTGGACATGCAAGTGATGTCCCGTATCGGCATAAGCCCCATAGTTCACTTTGTCCGGATGAAAAGCGGCGTGAATCGCTTTCGAAGCCCGCGCAACGTCAGCAAAGAAAGCATTTCTTTCTTCATCCGTAAGTTCCGTCATTTCGCTTACATGATTTTTATAAGCGACGATGCAGCGACCGGGATGGCTCTGCTCCTTGAATAAAACCAACATACTGACCGATAAATCGCAAACGCAGATTCCAAACTTAGCCAGCGGTTCACCTTTAACGCAATATCCGCAATTTTCATCTATCATTTATATCACTCCAAATCAGATAAACAGAGATAAGACTAATACGACAGCCAAACCACTAACAGAGTTGACCAATTCCAACAGTCCCCATGTCTTAAAGGTTTGTCCCATTGTCAAATTGAAGGTTTCCTTCATCATCCAAAAAGCGGCATCATTCGGCATGGTAATCGTATTGCTGCCAACAGCCGTGGCCAGCATGAGCAGCGTCGGATTAACATTAAAAACAGGAATTAAAGGAGCAACAATACCGGCAGCTGTAATAGCAGAAACGGCCCCCTGTCCAGTAGCCCAGCGAATAATTACAGTGATTATAAATGCTAACAGTAACGGTGATACAGAGGTACCGGCAACAGAAGCTGCAATATGCTGCCCGACACCGGCATCTACAATGACCTGTTTAAAAACGCCACCGGCACCAATAATCATTACAACCGTGGAAATCCCTTTAATAGCAGAGGTAATAGTCTCAGACGTTTCAGTAATAGTACGACCTGCACGAATACCAAAAACATACATAGCAACCAAAACAGCAACCAGTAAGCTGACATTCGGACTGCCTAAAAATTCAAAGACTCTGAAAACAAGACTGTCTTTGACAATAAAATTAGAAATAATAGTATGTCCGATCATAAAAACAGCCGGCAATAAGGGGATCAGTAAGCAGACTCCAAAGGATGGAAGTTTAAAATCATGAAGTGCTGTTTCGTCAATATTACCAAGTTTTGGAGCTGCTAATGTATCTAAGCCTTTCAAAAAGCGAGGTAAAATAAGGCCGGCACAAATAACAGAAGGAATAACTACAACAAGCCCTAAGAGATAAACCATCCCACTGTCGGCACCAAAAGCATCGACCAAGGCTACCGGACCGGGTTGGGGCGGAAATACACTATGCGCTTGGGCCACACCGGCCAGAACAGGGATAATTAAATACATATAAGGAATTTTAGCTTCCCTGGCGATACTGACAACCAAGGGAACAACAACCATAAACCCTACTTCAAAGAACATTGAAATCCCAAAGATAATACCAACAAACATAACGCCCCACCGCAATGTCCTTGCTCCGCAGTGAGCTACAATTGTATCGGCAATTTTTTTAGATGCCCCGCAATCGGTCATTAACTGACCCAAAGCAGCACCAAGGACAATAATAAGACCGACGCCCCCCAGAGTACTCCCCGCACCCTTAGTTATTGTTTTAACTAATGATACAGAGTCCATCCCTTCCATAAAGGCAACGAAAATCGCAATAAGCAGCAAAGCAATCATGCTGTGAACCTTCATTTTCACAGTCATAAATAACAGTAAAACAATGGCTACGATTACCCATAAGACGGGCATAATATTTTCCATAATACTCCCTCCAAACATTATTTTGTTACATATTTTCTTAGTGTATCGCGTACAGCATGTGGCCCGGCAATGAGCTCTTCGAAATAAGTTTCAATTTTTTCACCAAGGCCGACTTCATAAAGGTCACTGCCAAAAATATCTGAATTAGAAAGAATCGGTTTTAACTTTCCTTTCGAAGACGAAATGTCTCCCAACACCACCCCCTGCAAAAAGGCCTGCAGATCCTTGAGAAGCGGATCAGGACTAAGTTTAAATGCATTTCCACGGTCATCGACGCCCAACAGATAACGGCACCAACCGGCGATGGCTAAGGGGATATATTCCAAGGTCTTGGCCTTATCGCCATAAGCTTTAATCGTTTCGCCAAATCGAATGCCCACTTTTTGTGACGTGTCCGTCGCGATGCGCTGCGGCGTATCCGGAACGTTAGGATTGGGAAGCCGTTTGGCCAATAATTCAGTAATAAACGCTTTCGGATCGATAACCCCCGGGTTAACTACGACTTTAAGACCTTCATCATAGCCGATTCGTTCAATCAACCCTTTCAATTCCGCGTCTTCCATTTCATCGGCAATCAATGTATATCCGAGAAGGCACCCGTAAACAGCTAATGTCGTATGCAGGGGATTCAAACAAGTTCCGACCTTCATGCGTTCAACTTTATTAACCGTTTCTCGATTCGTGAAAATAACGCCAACCTTGTCTAATGCCGGCCGGCCATTGGGGAAATCATCTTCTATCACTAAATATTGAGCTTCTTCTGCATTGACAAAGGCTGTATATTTGCTATTTCCGGCCGAAATAATCTGAGTGTCCTCAAATTCACATTCTTGCAGATATTTTTGTACCTTGTCAGAATATGAGGGAACAATTTTATCAATCATGCTGTATGGGTAGGAGATTTTTTCGTCTATATAGGTAAGAAAATCTTCTTCCACTAATGCATGTTTCACCCATTCATCGGCAAAGGTATGAATTACCTTTTTAATAACGTCCCCGTTATGGGAGCAATTGTCCAAGCTCAAGAAGGCCATGGGATACTCTCCATGCTTATATCTGGCATACGTCAGGGCCGCTAAATTCCCCATCCCGCTTTCCGTGGATTCAGGTCCGTTGGCGAGATCATGGGCTACATCCGGAAAATAATTGCCATTATAATCCATCAGTTTATATCCTTTTTCGGTAATCGTGAAGCTGACAATTTGAAGGGATGGTGCCGTAAAAATAGCCTGCATCCGTTCCCAATCGGCCTGTCGTGACCGTGTACAAGCCACCGATTCCACAATATTCCCGATAATCTTCTTATCAAATCGGCCATCTTGATGCATGGTTACGGCCACACTTACATTATCATAAGGGCGATACACCGAATCAATAACGGCCATATTATGAGTTGTAGTTACAATAATGCCGGTGCTTTCTTCTCCCGTTTCGATTAATTGCTGCTGTAACGGTGCGATAAAGGCTCTGAAAATATTTCCTCCGCCTACATGAAGCCACGTCGGATGATTACTGGTTTCCTCCGCTATCTGACGATCATTAAAGGAATATAATTGAAAGCCTTTTTTCTCCCATTTTTCCTTGTCTCTTATAAAACTCTGGCGCTCTAAATGGAGCATGAATAAAACCTCCTTTACAACTGTCCGCATGTACGGTTAATCGCATCCCACAAGCCACAGAGATAGTTAGCCCCAAGTGCACGATCATATAAACCATAGCCCGGACGACCGTCTTCGCCCCAAATCATACGGCCGTGGTCAGGACGGACGGGGCCTTCAAAACCGATATCGTAAGCAGCTTTCATAATTTCATACATATCTAAGTTCCCAATCTGGGATTTATGGGCTACTTCATTGAACACCCACGGTTCATGGACCTGGATGTTGCGGACATGAAGGAAGTTTATGCGGCCCATTTTACCGAATTTACGAATGATGTGAGGAATATCGTTTTGACGGTTCGAGCCGAGAGAGCCCGTGCAAATCGTAAATCCGTTACTTTCGCTGTCGACCATCTTGGCAATCTTCATGAGGTCACTTTCGTTTTTGACGATGCGGGGCAGTCCAAAAACAGAAATGGGGGGATCGTCGGGATGAATCGCCATTTTGATTCCCACTTCTTCAGCAACGGGAACAATGGCTTTCAGGAAATATTCGAGATTTTTGCGCAGACCGTCTTCATCCATGCCCTGGTACTGTTCAATCAGGTGGGACAGTTCTTTCAACCGTTCCGGTTCCCATCCGGGAAGGACAAAACCATTCGTATTATCAAGGATTTCCCGAGTCATGTCTTCCGGCGTCTTACCGGCAATGAGATGGTAGTCATAAGCGAGAACCGTCGAGCCGTCATACAAGGGTTTAGCAAGTTCCGTCCGAGTCCAGTCAAAGACAGGCATGAAATTGTAGCATACCATTTCGATACCGGCCTTGGCAGCATTGCGAAGGGACGTAATATAATTTTCGATGTACTGGTCGCGGCTCGGCAGGCCTAATTTAATGTCTTCATGGACATTGATGCTTTCCAAATCTTTGAATACTAAGTTGTTGGCTTCCGCCTGTTGCTTGATATGCATCAACGGTTCAACCGGCCACACTTCACCGACAGGAATATCAAATAAGGCACCGACGATACCATCCATGCCTGGAATTTGATCGATCTGCTGCAGTGTAATTTTGTCATCTTTCTCTCCGTACCAACGGAATGTCATTCTCATAGGTTAATTCCTCCCAATTTATAACTTAATAATAAATTTTTTATTTTTATTGCGTTTTTGTTTATCTCTTTTGCATTTACATACTACCATACTAGTATTTTATTTTCAACAAAAAGAAGAATAGTTGATTAAGACGAATAGGGCGGCAAATATACATGATTTTTGCGCAACTATCGACTATGACGATTCCAAACACCTTACACGCTGCAAAATTATTATGACCAACTGTGCCAAGAAGGTTAACGGAACCTAATCGACCTAAAAAAACACTCTTCTAAATGATATAAGAGTATTCCTATATCGATTCAGAAGAGCGCGCTTATGATCAATAATATCTTATTTGTTTCGTACTGACTTGACAGCGACAATGAATTTCTTCGCCGTTTCCGTAATTTCATCGGCCGTCTTACCGCCGCCCGTCAAGGCTCCGCCGGCACCGACAGCTACGCAGCCTGCTTTAATCCATTCACCGGCGTTGTCGACGTTAACGCCGCCCGTCGGCATGAGCGGTGCCTGCGGCAAGGGACCGTGGATGGCTTTAATAGCCTTCATGCCTACGACTTCTCCCGGGAAGATCTTAATGACGTCAGCACCGCATTCAAGGGCTGTTACGACGTCTTTCAAGGTCGTCGTTCCCGGCATAACGGCCACGCGGTAGCGGTTGCACAGCTTGATCGTTTCGACGTCTAGGGCCGGCGACACGATGAACGCTGCTCCTTCGAGGATGGCAATGCGGGCCGTAACGGCATCGAGTACCGTGCCGGCACCGATGATGACATCGGGATTATCGGCATATTTCTTCGCCAATTCCCGAATAGCTTCATGAGCCCGCGGCGTCGTAAAGGCCAACTCAATGGCCGTGACACCGCCTTTGATGCAGGCTTCCGACATGGCAATAGCTTCTTCCGGATTGTTGCCGCGGATGACGGCAACGACACCGATTTCTTTAATTTTATTGACGACTTCTATCTTGTCCATCTGGATGAACTCCTTTCACACACACGAATCGATTACGAATGGCTGGCCTGGAAGGCTTCCAACTTTTCTCTCGTCGGCAGGCCTTCGTTATCTCCGGCTACCTGAATAGCCATGGCCCCGATAGCGGCGCCCCTGCGGGCAGCATCTTCCAAATTCAAGCCGTCCAGAAGGCCACTGGTAAAACCGACGGCAAAGCCGTCACCGGCACCGACAGTGTCGACGATGTGCTTGACGTGATAACTGGGGACGTACAATTCTTCCTTTTCCGTCCGAATATAGGTACCGTCACTGCCGCCGAGTTTGATGACAACGGTCTGGACGCCTCGCTGGAGATAATACCGGGCGATGTCCTGTTCGCTTTCCCGACCGGTCAGAATCCGGCCTTCACCGAGGCCCGGCATGACGATATCGGCGTACTGGGCAGCATCGTTGATGACCCGAGCCATGGCTTCCTCTGATTTCCAGAGCATGGGCCGCAGGTTAGGGTCGAAGGAAATGCGCACACCCTTACTGTGGGCCCGCATCATAAGCGTATAAATCGTTTCCCGGCACGATTGCGACAAGGCCAGGGGGATTCCCGTCACATGAAGGTGATCGACGCCGGACCAGTCGATACCGGCTAAGTCAGCCGGTTGAAAATGAGAGAATGCCGTATGCTTGCGGATATTGGCCACGAACGGATCTCCTTCGGCAACTTTTTCTTTCATCTGGAATCCCGTCATATGGTCATCATCGGTCCATACATACTGTTCGTGAATATTATTTTCTTTCAGAAAATTGACGATGCAGCGGCCAAAGGGATCGATCCCGACCTTGGAGATATACGATACATTATTTCCCAAACGAGCCATACCGACGGCATAGTTCAGTTCAGCCCCACAGACGTGGCGGGAAAAATGTTCGACCGATTCCAACGGCCCCGTTTCGTCCGCGATGAGAAGGCCCATGGCCTCGCCAATAGTAAGCACATTCTTCATGTTAATTCCTCCATAATATAAAACGGGACTGTCGCAGCAGACAGTCCCGTTACCGATTTTCCAATTCAACCTACACTGGTCAGGCTGCTGCCAAGATATACAGGAAAAGCTATTTCTTGACTAAAAGGGAAAACATCACAAAACTATTTTACTAAATATCCCCCATCGACAGGAATAATCGCACCACCTAAGTAATCACTGGCATGTGAACATAAGAATAAGCAAGGGCCTTTCATGTCATCGCCGGTACCCCAACGATGTGCCGGAATGCGTTCTGTAATCTGAAGGTAGCGAGGATTATTTTTATCAAGAAGGGCTTCATTCATCTCAGTGGCCATATACCCGGGAGCGATAGAGTTTACATTAATACCTCTGCCAATCCAATCATTGCTCAGCTCTTTTGTTAATTGAGCAATTCCGCCCTTTGCCGCAGAATAAGCCGGTACGGTCTGTCCCCCGAAGAAGGAGGCCATAGACGCAACCGTAACAATTTTACCGTAACCTTTATTCAACATGATCTTTCCGGCTTCCCGGCAAAGGATAAACACCGAATTCAGGTTGACACTGATTACTTCATCCCATTCTTCTATGGGGAATACTTCTGCACTATGCCGCCTTTGAATCCCGTGTGAGGTGACCAAAATATCCAGATCTCCACCGAGAGCCTTTACACCTTCATTAAAAACACGATATACTTCATCGCGAATCGCCAAATTTCCCTTAACGCCATGGCATTTAAATCCTCTGTCCTGAAAGTCTTTACTTACGGAAAAAACCTTATCTGAGGTGCCGACAATGACAACTTCCGCTCCAGCCTCCAGAAGGCCTTCGGCCATGCCATATCCAAGACCTCGTGTGCCTCCGGTTACAATAGCTTTTTTACCACTTACATCAAAAATATTATCGACAGAAAGATTCATTGTAAATACCTCCCCCATTATTCATCAAACAAAATTACCATTTTTTTAACAGACGGATCAGGATTTTCTATTTTATCAAAAACTTCTTGAATCTGGCTGAATGGAATGTAGTTGGTAGCAATTCCTTTCAAGTTAAATTCGCCATTTTCCATTCGTTTAATCGTAGGTTCGAACTGATAGCAAGACATCCGTGTTCCGATAATATCTAATTCTCGCTGATTAATCATCGCTTGGGAGATTTGTTCAGGATCTGTAACAAACCCCAGCGGTACGACCCGGCCGGCGTTGCAGACAATTCCGGGCTCCATAATCATCGTTAAAGATCCGGGGAAGCAGGCCGAATCGAAAGCAATGGTTACCCCATGACCATCGGTCAACTCATGAATCCGTTGTTTCAAATCTTCTTGCTTCGTATTAATAACAAAATCGGCGCCATATTCCTTTGCCCGTTCTAAAGAGCTGTCGCTGATATCGGCACAAATAATTTTTTTGACGCCCTTAGCCTTACATGTCTGTAAAATAATGGCACCAATTGTCCCCGTCCCCAAGATAAGAACGGTATCGTCCGATACGACACGCCCTCTTTGCGTGCAATGTGCTCCAATGGCAAAAGGTTCTACCAAAGCCGCATCTTTCCAAGGAACATCGGCACTTATGGGGTATACTTCATCTGCTGGAACAATGAGATATTCTCTCCAGCCGCCATCATATCCTGAGCCGCGAACCAACACGTTTTCGCAGACGTTTTTACGATGAATACGGCACTGGTAGCACGTTCCGCATGTATGAATTAAATCGACAATGATATGGTCTCCCGGTTTGACATTCGTAACCTTAGAACCGACAGCAGCTACAATCCCTGCATTTTCGTGGCCGGGAATGCGTGGATAAGATGCGCATGGGTTTGACCCATTATAAATATGGAAGTCACTGCCGCAAACACCGGCCGCTTTCATTTGAACTAAGACATCATAATCGCCTTTAACTTCCGGGCGAGGCACAGTCCGTACCTCATAAGTATGTGCACCAGTAACAACGACTTCTTTCATCATATCTGACATGATTATTCCTCCCTTTAACGATAAAAATCACTATATGAATAATTCTTATTTACTTCATCAGCTCAAGAATCCCGATTGACAGCGCCGGGAAAAAGGCAAATAAGAATGCACAGACAATTTCAACAGCCACAAACGGTATTAATCGTCTTGCCACTTTAGCTACCGGTTCCCCGCTAAGACCGCAAGAAACAAACATGGTAGTCCCAAAGGGCGGCGTTGCTTGCCCCATGGCTAACAAAAATACAAAAAGTAAACCAAATTGAACGGGATCGACGCCAAATTTAATCGCAATTGGGGCTAAGATTGGGCCTAAAATCAAGTTAGTAGCCCCTACCTCCAAGAACATCCCGCAAATGGTCAGCAAGATGATAATTAACACCAAGAATACCGACGCATTGCTAGCAACGGCCATAAACCCTTTAGTTACTAAGACCGGAATATGATAGAAGGTGACAATAAAGCCAAACATCTGCGCCGTAACGACGAGGAAAATAATATTCGCTGTCGTAACCGCAGTCTGCCGCACAACATCAAAAATCTGAGCTCCCGTAATTTCCCGATAAATTCCCAAGCAGACAAAGAATCCATAAAATACAGCCACAACCGCACTTTCCGTCGGAGTAAAGATTCCGCCATAAATGCCTCCCAAGATAACCAGCGGCATTAAGAGTGCCCAGATAGCGTCGCGGAATGACAATAAAAAACGTTTGAAAGAAAAGCTGTCGTTGCAGGGGAAATTACATTTCTTGGCTTTAATATATGCATATACACAAAGGAAAAAGCCGCAAATGATTCCTGGCACAATCCCTGCCATCAAAAGTTTCGCTACCGATGTATTCGTAATATTGCCATAAATAACAAATACTGTAGAGGGCGGAATGACAATGCCTAAGGTACCTCCAATGGCTTGGCAAGCTGCGGAATAATCTTTAGGGTAATTTCGTTTAACCATTTCCGGATACATGATTCCTCCAATAGCGGCAGTTGTTGCAACAGAGGAACCGGAAATAGCTGCAAAGAAAGCACAGGCAACAATAGATACTAATGAAATACCCCCGGAAATCCATCCGACAAGAGAATCAGCAAAGGAAACCAGCCGTCCAGATAATCCGCCTTTAGCCATAATATCTCCGGCTAAAAAGAAAGCCGGTAATGCCAACATCGCAAAGTTGTCGCATCCTGTGAATATCTTTTGTGTAATCATGGCTAACGACAAATTGGGATCCAGCAAAATAGCACTGATACAAGCCCCACCCAGTGCCCAAGTAATAGGCAATCCAATTGCCATTAATCCGACTAATACTACAAGAAGAGCTATTGCAGATAACTCCATAATCTTTCGCCTCCTTATCCTTTATTGACAGACTGCACATCTTCTTTACCATGCTTAAAACACCGTTCTTTCATCTGGAATAAGATAGACAAGACCGTCAATCCAAACCCGAGAGAAACGATTCCGTACATTATATTCATCGGCAGACGTAGGGCCGGACTCATCTGGTATCCGCCGATTTCGATCATTCCGAAGCTACTGTAGAAAAAGACACTGGCAATAATAAAGGCTAATATTTGTCGAATAAATTCCAGCCTTTGTTTGTTCTTTTCAGAAAGAGCGTTATCAATCAAATCGATACTGACAAATTGATTTTTTGTGATAGCAACATTAACCCCAAGGAGGGTCAGCGCTACATAGAGATATCGTGACGCTTCTTCTGACCAGGGAATACTGTAAAAGACAACATATCGGGTTACCGTTTGTATAAATACAATGCTCATGATCAGGATCAAAATGACCGCATTTAAGCACATAACCCACTCTTGGATGCGTTCAAACCAATTCCCGCTGCTCTTCATCCCTATTCCCCCTCTTTAATATCGACAGCCGTTTGTTTAATACGATTTAAGGTATCTGTAAACGCGCCGCTAAACTCTTCGCGTACGCCTTGGGTAGCCGCAATAAACTGTTCCTTATTGGGATACGTAATTGTCATGCCTTTTGAAGCCAAGGTATCTAAGGCTTCTTTATCCATCTGTCGACTTAAACGTCGTTCATCTAAATTAGCCCGATTCATGCATTCTGTAATGAGCTGTTGATCCTCAGGGGTAAGACCTTCCCAAGTCTGAGGCGACATAATCAAAAATACAGTAGAGTATACATGCTGTGTAATAGCCATGTTTTTATTTACTTCTACAACGTTATTTTTGTCAATGACCGTCGGCGGATTTTCCTGTCCGTCCAAGGCCCCTTGCTGAAGGCCTGTATAAGCATCGCCCCAGGACATCGGTACAGGATCGGCCCCTAAGGCCTTCCAAAGCTCTTGATGAATTTTATTTTCCATAACACGAACTCTCAATCCATAGACATCGTCTACATTGACTACAGGCCGCTTAGAATTTGTCAAATCCCGGAACCCTGATTCCCAAATCCCAAGTCCGTGCAGTTTAACAGAAGACAATCGCTGAAGAAAGTCATTTCCGATGGGACCTAAAAACACAGCGTCTGCATGTTTTTCACTTTCAATCGTATAGGGAAGGTCAAAGACGGCAATTTCCGGAATAAAATTAGCCAATACACTTTGATTAACCACAGCAATATCTAAATTTCCTAATTCACAGGCTTCTATATTATCTCGTTCGCTGCCCAATTGGCCATTATGAAATACGCTAATCTGTATGCGCCCGTTACTTTTATCGTAAACATCTTTTGCAAATATTTCTAAGCTCTTACCAATAGCACCATCAGAAGCTGAGGCCTGAGCCAATCTCAAATGGGCTACGCCATCTGCATCGTACACACTCTTATTCCCCCACAGCCGGCGGACAGCAAGAGCGTGCCCAATAAAAGCAGCCCCATCAGAATTCTCCGCATTATATTCATCTCCTTTTAGTCTTATATTTTATTATGGAAGTTGTAAAGCTCCATCGATTTTTCTGGTCTGTGTCCACTGGACAATTTCATTACTGCAAGGATATTTAGCGGCTTCCTCTTCATTAATATCGACCCCTAATCCGGGCTGATCGTTAGGATAGACATATCCATTGCGGAATTCAGGCAGCCCTGGGAATACCTCCAATAGCGCACCATGAGGACCTTTAACATCTTGGATAACTACATTAGGCGGTTCAATGCCGGACCATTCTTGAACACCGAAATTAGGTGCCGCTAAATCAATATGAACATTAGCCGCATGGGCAATCGGCGTCATATCTCCCGGGCCATGCCAAGCCGTCTTGACTCCGAATTGCTCTGCAAAAACAGCTAATTTTCGAGCCGGAGTAATCCCGCCAATTTGACTGAGGTGGACGCGAATATAATCAATTAACTGCTCTGTAATCAAATCCCTCCATTCAGCAGGATTATTGAATAATTCCCCTTCTGCCAAGGGAGTCGTAGAACTCGAACGAATCTTTCTGAACCATTCAATTTGGTCTAAAGGCAGTACATCTTCTACAAAGAAGAGGCGATACGGCTCTAATTCTTTAACGAAGCCCATAGCTTCTGTCGGACTGATGCGTTCATGGACATCATGAATGAGTTCAATATCAAAGCCCAATTTTGAACGAATCCCATCAAACAACTTTAAGGTATCTTTAATATACTGCTGACTATCTAAATAAATCCCCGGATAAGCCCCTTCTGGAGAATCAGCTACTCCCTTAGGCTGCCAGGTACCGCCATATCCCCCGCATTGACACCGAATGTGCTTGATTCCCATTTCCTGAAATCTCTGAATATTTTCACACAATTCTTCTAACGTTCTTCCGTCTGCATGCCGATATACTGGAACCCCTTTACGAATACGCCCTCCGAAGAGCTGATATAAGGGCAATCCGGCAAGTTTACCTTTTATGTCCCACAAAGCCATATCAATACCCGAAATAGCATTGTTCTCAATGGGACCATTTCTCCAATACCCATTCTGATGCATTAACTGCCATAATTCTTCAATATCTTGGGGGTCTCGTCCGACTAACAAGGGCTTTATATATTCTTCAATCAGACACTTTACGGCTTTTACCCGATAAGCAAAGGTTGCACACCCGACGCCATATAATCCGTCTTGGTTGGTCATCACTTTTACTGCCGCCAGATTAATCCCTTCCGGAGCCGTCAATATTACACGGACATCAGTAATTTTTAAGCTCATCAATACTCCTCCTAACACACTTGTATAATTAAATTCATATCTTTAAACGATAATTACCTAAATATTCCGCTCGCTCAACTTGTATGTCGTCATACAAGTTGAGCGAGAATAAACTACCTCCTCCCTTATCGCTTTTTTGACATAATATTCGGTAACTGATCCATGGCATGCTGCATATGTTCTTCCATCCACATCTTAGCTTCGTTAGAATCTTTATTTCTCATTGAATTTAAAATCTTAGTATGGTAATAGACACCATCTTTGTAACCAAAAAGAAGATTCAGTTGTTGGCTGGAACGGAGGGTCTGTCCTAAAATACTTTGCAAAGCACTTTTGATGAGAACATTCCCCGAAGCACGGCTAATTTCTAGGTGAAATTGCATATCCGCCTGAACAAAGGCATTAGGCTCGTTACTTTTCTTCTTCATCGTTTCCAAGATGTTCTGCAATTTATCTAATTGAGTCTTGCTAATACGCGCTGCGGCCAAAGATGCACTGCCACTCTCTATAATCTTCCGAAATTCCAAGACCTTCAGAATATCGTTATAGTCACTCTGAGTCAGTGTATGAATGGTATTCACGACGCCACGCACATCATTATTTTTTACAAAGGTGCCTCGGCCATGTTGCCTTTCCAAAATATTCAAAGCAATGCATTGCTGTATCGCAGTTCTTACACTGGATCGACTGACATCCATCATTTTCGTTAACTCATTTTCTGAGGGAATTTTAGATCCGATAGGCCAAGTCCCGTTTTCAATATTTTCTTGTAAAAAAGAAAAAACTTGTTGTGATATATTTGTCTTTTTAATAATAGGCATAGCAATCTCCCAAATAGAATAACTTGTATGACGTCTTTCAAGTTGACTTGATTGTATCATTCAATATGTAAAAATTCAATAGCAAAATAAACAAAAATGCATCGCTTGATAAAAAAGAATAATTTTATATCAAGCGATGCATTTCATTCAATAATACTTAGAGAACGACGTTTTTCTGATTTCCGGCAAGATAAGCGTCGATATTATCAAAGACGATAACCGCCCGCTTAGCCATCGATTCAGCCGTCGCAAAGGCTACGTGCGGCGTGACGATGGTATTCTTTGAATGGAGGAGGGGATGATCGGTGTCGAGGGGCGGTTCTTTTTCAAAGACGTCGATGCCGGCACCGGCGATTTTACCACTGTTGAGGGCGTCGGCTAAGTCCTTTGAGACGACAACCGGACCGCGAGCTTCATTGATAAGGAAGGCTGTCGGCTTCATATAAGACAGGGTTTCTGCGTTAATCATGCCCTTAGACTGTTCCGTTACCGGGCAATGAAGGCTGACGATGTCAGACTGAGCCATCAGTTCTTTCAACGGCAAATACTTGATCAATTCCGTATCTTCTTTATGGGAGAAACCGTTGTAAGCGATGACCTTAGCACCGAAGGCATGGACCAATTCGGCTACGCGATGACCGATATGACCGGTCCCGATAAGACCGACGGTTTTCCCTTCCAATTCGTTGCCGACAAGCCCTGCTTTCGTGCCTCCGGCCCGGCAGGCTGCGTCGACTTGAGGAACGCGGCGCAGTAAATCAAGCATCATGGCAATGGTCAGTTCTGCAACGGCAACGGTCGAATAGCCCGATGCGTTGCTGACTTTGATGCCTCTGGCCTTGGCAGCGTCGAGAGCTACGTGATCGACGCCGGTAAAGGCGACATCGATATATTTTAAATTCGGGCAGGCGTTGATGACCTCTGCCTTAAGGGGCATATTGGCAATAATGAGGATATCGGCATCTTTTGCTTCTTCGATTTGGACAGCGACGTCATCATTTCTTTCATAGGCTGCAAATTCATAGCCCTTTTCCGTAAGCGGTTTTACATAAGAGTCAAGTAAATCCTGACTGATACCTAACGATTCTAATAAGACGATTTTCATGTTAAAAAGCTCCTTTCAGGATAGTAATCACTGTCTTAATTATACGCAGATAGTAGGGATTTGTAATCCTCTATGGGAAATAAGCATATAAAATGTAATGCTATACAAAAAACAGATAGCATACATCAAAAATAAGGAAAAAAATACTGCCGGCAATCGTGAAGGACTGCCAACAGTAAATTATAGCTGTTTTAATTTTAAATTCGTTTCCCACAACAATTCTTCCATCGACGAAGCGCCTACGGCTTCGGCCGCTTTTAAGACGATGTGAGCACAGGCTCTGGCATCATCAAGGGCTTGATGGTGCTGGAAAGAATAGCCCAGATAACCGGCAACCGTATCGAGTTTATGGTTGGGCAGATCCGGCCACACGCGGCGCGATATTTCTACCGTGCAGGCATACGAAGCCTGTGGTTTTTCTAAATGGTAATACTTCAGGAGACTGCGCAGGACGCGCGTATCAAAAACGGCGTAATGAGCCACCAAAATCCGCCCTTCTAAATGGGTTCGGATATTCCCCCACAAGGCATCGAATTTCGGTTTATGGGCGACTTGTTCCGGCTGAATCCCGTGAATTTCAATGTTTCCCGGGTCGAATACCATAAAGGGAGGCCGAATCAGCGTATAGCCCTGGCGGACACACTGATCGTCATTCATGGTGACCGCCGCCAAGGAGCAGGCACTGTTGGCGTATTTATTGGCCGTTTCAAAATCAAATGCCGTAAAATCAAGCATACGATACCATCCTTTTGACAAAAATCTAAAATCTACTTACAATAAAATCTGCATTCTGATTACGTTATCTGTACGAGGTATTTCTATGACCAGTGAACAATATACCTTTGCGGCTCAGGACCGGACATTTTCCGTAACGGTCGTCCGCAAAAAAGTAAAGAATATCAATCTCCATATCCGAAATGACGGGAATCTATTTATTTCAGCCTCGCCCCGTGTGCCCTGGGAGTATATCGAAGCCTTCTTACAAAAAAAGAGCGACCTTATCTGCCGAGCCGTCCAAAAGATGCAGGAACAGCAGCAAAATTCTCCCTTCCTGACACTGAGTGACGGCGAAACCCTCTTGATTACAGGCAATCCTTACCTTCTCGACGTCAGACTGGGCCTTCGCAATTCCATCCGGCGAAACCAGGACACGGTGTTTATGGAGCTCAAGGAAGATACGCCGCAGACGAGGCAGAAACTGTATCATCAGCTTTTGCAGCGCATTGGAGCGCCCCTTTTTTCAGACAGTCTCCAACGAATGCTGCCCTTATTTAAAGAATATAACCTCAAAGAACCGGTCCTCAAACAACGAATCATGCGTTCTCGCTGGGGCTCGTGCATGCCCCTAAAAGGCATCGTGACCATGAACACCTACTTGGTCATTATGCCGGAAGCCATCATTGACCACGTCATGCTCCATGAGCTCTGCCACTTCATCCACCCCAACCATTCCCGCCATTTTTATGACGTCATGACCGTCCGCATGCCGGACTGGAAGGAGCGCCGCAAGGCCATGAACCGCTATCTGCCCTACTGCATCTGATAATCAGGTGGAATCGTCGCTGCAAGTTCCGGCTCGCCGTCTTTGAAAGTCAGGATGAACACATCTTTAATCGCATCGTGATTGGCGTCAAGGGAAATCGTCCCGGTCGCCCCTTGGTAGTCAATCGTCTTGACCAATTCTTTAGCGACCTCTGTCGGATCCCCGGACTGACAGCGTGAAATGGCGGCTGCCGTCATCATAAAGGCATCGTAGCCAAGGGCTGCATAGCCATCGGGCCAAACGCCGTATTTTTCATAATAGGCTTGAGAGAACTGACGAGCAGCCTCACTCGACTCGTTTCCGGCATAGTGATCGGTATAATAAAGATTCGTCAGATATTGAGGCTCAATATCCCTTTCCATTTTAAGGCTGTTCCAGCCGTCAGGCCCCAACAACGGCACGGAGATTCCTTGACTTCTCAATACTTTAATAGCCGGAATCGTCCAATCGTCGTATCCCGGCAGATAAATGACATCGACGCCGTCGGCTTTTAATTCAGATACAACCTGAACGAGTTCTCCCGGATCCGATACAGCTCGAAAGATAGGGACCTCGCCTCCGCCGGCAAGAAAAGCGCTGCGAAAGTATTCTGCCAGTCCTTGCGCATACATCTTATCAGGATAGTAAAAGACAGCCGCCCTGCCGGCATGAAGGTTATGGCGGGCATAATCTACCATAGCCCGACCTTGAGAGGCGTCGATAAAGGCTGCTCGGAACATGTATTGATAGACTTCATTGGCCCGAATATCGACAGTAATATCGGGCTGTGTCCCGGCCGGACTGATAAGGGGAATCTTAACGGCTTCCACATTTGGAATGACGGCTCTCGTACAGTCGGTTATATCAGGACCGATGATAGCCGACACGTGTCGTACGTTCAGCTGCTGAATCGCAGCCACGGCATCTTCGGGCTTTCCGTGATTATCTACCGATACCAGCTGTACCGGTTTGCCCAGCAGGCCGCCGCGTTCATTGACAATATCCTTCGCCAATTCGATGCCTCGTTCGGTTGACGCCGAATAGGACATCCCTTTTCCGCTCAGAGCCAGATTGGTTCCGATGAGAACGCCTGTATACTGGCGAATAAAGGTACATCCGCCCAACAAAAAGGCAGACAAAAAGACAAATAGGACAAGGAACTGAACATTTTTTTTCATGAAAGTCCTCCTTCCTCATTTGAAAAAAAGTCTGCCAAAGTTTTTTATCAAGGCAAAAACAGCAAGGGGTTCGTCGGCGATCCATTGACCCGGACCTCATAGTGGACGTGAGGTCCCGTACTCCGGCCGGTGCTGCCGGCCAGTGAAATAATAGATCCGGCTTGGACTTCCTGTCCGACTGTAACGAGGAGCATGGAATTATGACCATAGCGGGTAACAAAACCGTTTCCATGATCGATTTCAACCAAGTTACCGTAGCCATCGACCCAGCCGGCCATGGTAACCTTGCCGGCTGCCGTTGCCCGAACGGGGACACCGTAGTCAACGCCGATATCGATCCCTTCATGGAAGCCGGAACCACCGCCAATAGGATTCCCTCGATACCCGAATTCAGACGTAACGGTCCCTGTGACCGGCCAAATAGACGGCACGGTAGATGCGCTGTTGGGACTGCCTGAATTGCCGCCGACCTGGTACATACGGCTGTTTTGCTGCATCTGCAATACTTGTTGACCGGCCGTATCGCTAAGGACGGTCTTTAAGGTGATAAAGCTGATAATACGGGCATTGCTGCGCGTTTCCAAACGAGAGGTGGCCAATAACAGGTCATTGTAGCTGGCATTCGAAAGGTCCGGAGATTTCTTCTGTCCCCCTGCTACGCCACCGTCACCTTTTGGGCTGTCACCAGCCCCCGATCCCTTGACCATTTGCCGCAGTTCCTGGTCGAGTGCATCCATTTTATCCATTTTTTCTTGGAGCGATGTCGTCTTATCCCGCATCAGCTCCAGCTGCTGTTCATGCAGCATTTCTTGGTCTTTAGCCTGTTGGAGCGAAACGAATTCATAGATACCGATGCCGACAGCAATTACAATGAAAATTGCTGTCGCGACTCCGATGCGAATGAATTTTTTATACTGCTCCGGCGTTACCACCAATGGTTCGGTCCGGTCAACCTGCAAAGAGGCAGGCCACCAAGCCGGCATCTTCGTCGGCTTTACTCGCTGCCACCAATTTTGCAGGGCCTTCATCCATGGATAGTCCTTAAGTTGGAACTTCACCTTTTTCCCCTCTTTATTCTTCCGTATCCTTCTGAATAGCCTGCATGTCACCGCTGTAATTCAAAGCGTTGTCCAGGCTTTCTTTTTCTTCTTCACTCATGCCATAAAGACACTTTCCGTCAACAATTGGTTTTGCAAAAATACGGGATTCATTGCGGCCATACACACTGGAAAGACAGAATCCGTCATTTTTCCCATCGAGAACCGTAAAGGCAAAGCTTAAATTATTGCCGATATTGTCAAAGGCATTGTATTTTACGAAACCGATTTTACGGAAACAGTGGTTCTGTACAGCCATGATATCTTTTTGTGTCTGATGAATCAAATCCAGGGTCCCCTGCAGATTGTGCAGCTTTTCAACATCATCCCGCAGTTTCGCTTCGACGCTGGTTCCCGTTTCATCCTGCATAAAAAAGGTATACTTCGTTTCTAATTTTTTGATTTTCCAGTGTAAAAAGGCAATATAGACGAGCAAAATCAATAAAAGCAAACCGCCTATACCGGCAAGCGCCATCGCAGCAACCTGCATGTCAACATTAAACATTTTGTTCCTCCCGTAGATATACCAATAGATTATATATGAAACGAAGAAAAGGTCGACCGCTCACGGCCGTCGTTTTCTTCGGTGAGTATCGACATCAGTCGTTCAAACTCCGCTTCTGATGAAAATGAAATTTCAATTTTTCCTCGTCCCGGTCCGGGCCGCATCTGAATAGAAACATCCGTTCCCAAAGCCATCTTCAGCTTATCCTGTAAGAGTGCCAGATGGGCATCGGGCTCCGGTTTCGGACCGTTCTCAGCCAGTAGTCGCCGTACAAAAGCTTCGGCCTTTCGGGCGGACAACTCGTATTTCAAGATGTAAAGGGCTGCTTCGCACTGCTGTTTCTCCGTCGGAAGCTGCAATAAGGGACGGGTCTGTCCCATAGACAGTTTGCCTTCGACAATCAAACTTTTAATCGCTTCCGGCAGCTGCAGCAGCCGGACCATATTGGCGACATGAGAGCGACTTTTTCCAACTTTCTGCGCCGTCTGCTCTTGGGTCAGACCAAACTCAGTCATCAAGCGATCATAAGCCAGACCTTCTTCAATCGCATCCAAGTCTTCGCGCTGCAAATTTTCAATAAGCGCGATTTCAGCGGCTTCTGCCATGGTATACCGACGAATAATCGCCGGAATCAGTTTCAGCCCGCATCGCCTGGCCGCCCGCAGCCTTCGCTCTCCGGCAATGAGTTCGTACTGACCGGGTCCTGACTTTTGGACGACAATGGGCTGAACCAAACCATGCTGGCGGATAGACTCGGCTAAGGCCTCTAAAGCCGCTTCATCAAAGGAGCGACGCGGCTGCCTGGGGTTGGGTACAATACATTCGACAGCAATGTCAGTGATTCCTTCCTTTTTCGCAGAATGACCGTCGCCTGCCACCATGGCCACCTCATTTCTCTCGTAATTATTTTTAGGTCTATATTATAGTATATAGTCTATCACTCATTTAATCAAATATTTATTCTCTCATCTTTTCTCCAATTTTATGAAAGTTATATGATATAATAAGGAAAAAAATACCTCATTCAGAAAGGATGTAACATATGCCACTATTTACAGATCCCTTAAAGGAAATAGACGCTGCCAGCGTCAAAGAATATGCCCAGCAGCGCGGCGCTCAAGAGCTGTCCGATGATATTGTAAACGAAGCCTGCCAACGCGTCATGGAACTGGCAAAACCACAGGCCTCGTGCCAGCAGTGCTTCTACGATAATACGTCGCACATGGTACTCTGCGACAGTCCTTTTACCGTCAACAGCCAGGCAGCCCGTCAGCTCATCGAGGATTCGGCCATCGTCTTAATGTATGCCGTCACCCTCGGCGAAACCGTGGAACAAGCCATCGACAAGCTGTTCATGGATAAAGAAATCACCCGAGGCTTAGCCCTCGATTCGGCCGCAGCCGTTGCCACGGCTAACTACACCAAGCAGCTCGTCGATACTCTCGATGAAGCCAGTGCCGATAAAGGTTATAAAGCCGTATGGGCCATGAGCCCCGGTACCGGTGACTGGCCGGCCGGTCAGACAGCCAATATCGCTCAAGCCGTTCATGCCGAACAGATTGGTGTCTCCCTTCTTCCCAGCGGTATGCTCATGCCCCGTAAAACAGTCGCCGGTATGATTGGCCTTAACTTTGCCGAAGGCGGATGCAGCACTTGCGGCGGTTCCTGCGGCGGCTGCGCCATGGCCGGTCACTGCGGAGAATAAATTATAACACCGTCAGTCTCCATAACTTGAATATCTATGTTAAAGGACCTGCCATGTAAATGGCAGGTCCTTTTTGTTATGGTATAATTCAGTTACTTAAAAAATGGTTTTAAGAATGATGGTCTGATTGCGGTTCGGACCGACAGAGACGATTCCCAGAGGTACGCCGACGAGTTCGCTGATCCGTTCCACATAATGACGGGCTGCTTCCGGCAGTTCATCATAGGATTTGCAGTTTGAAATCGACGTCTTCCAACCCGGCATATCTTCATAAATCGGTTCGACGTTTTCAAGGACATCGAGGCTGGCCGGATATTCTTTCAGCTGCTGGCCCTTGTATTTATAGCCCGTGCAGATTTTAATCGTATCCAAGTCGTCGAGGATGTCGAGGCGGGTAATAGCCAAATAATCGAGGCTGTTCAACATGGCTGCGTATTTTACAACAGCCGTATCGAGCCATCCGCAGCGGCGGGGACGGCCGGTAACGGTACCGAATTCGTGACCCGTATTGCGCAGATAATCACCGATTTCGTTGAGCTGTTCCGCCGGGAACGGACCGGCACCGACACGAGTCGTATAGGCTTTTACGACACCGACGATATTTTCCATGCGGCGCGGACCGACACCGGAACCGGTGCAGGCACCGCCGGCCGTCGGATTCGAGCTGGTAACGAAAGGATATGTACCATGGTCTAAATCAAGCATAGCTGCCTGAGCCCCTTCAAAGAGGACCTTCTTACCTTCACTGACGTAGAGGTTAGCCGAGTAGTTCGTATCCTTTACATACTGGCGGATTTGGTCGGCATAGCCGAGGTATTCCTGGAGTACTTCATCGTAATCGAAGCCCTGGCAGCCGTAATATTTTTCAAAGAGACGATTTTTCAATTCCATATTGCTACGCAATTTTTCCGCAAAAACATCGCGGTCCATGAGATCGCCAATGCGAATGCCGACACGGTTGATTTTATCGGCATAGCAGGGGCCGATACCATTTTTCGTCGTGCCGATTTTAGCATCGCCCTTGAGCTTTTCATCTTCTTCATCAATACGGACATGGTACGGCATAATGACGTGTGCCCGCGTAGAAATTTCCAGCTTACTGATAGTTACGCCTTTTGAAGTCATGCTTTCAATTTCTTCGAGGAGGACTTTCGGGTTAACAACGACACCGCTGCCGATGATACAAGTTTTTTCGGAAAAGAGGATTCCCGACGGCAAGAGGCGCAGTGCAAAGGACTTATCGTCAACGACGACCGTATGGCCGGCATTATTCCCACCTTGGGAGCGGATGACGACGTCGGCTTTTTGGGCCAAATAATCTACGATTTTACCTTTTCCTTCGTCGCCCCACTGGGTTCCGATTACCATTGCTGTAGCCATGTATTCAACATCCCTTCATGAATTGCAAAATTAACAAACACTTACATTATACCATAGGCCTTATAGTTATGCTACTAAAAAGGCAATAGCTTTTACCCCTTTTTTACGATGTCAGCTTGAATAAAAAAAATTTTCCCTCGGGCTCCCTATAAAAATAAAAAAGAAACATTTCGATACAGACTTGATAAAACAACTCATTGGCTTATTTCAACAAATATTGTATAATATGGAAATACCAAAGAAAAAACTGAAATTCAATTTTTATTACCAAGGAGAGATTTTTACTATGTTATTTGATACCTGTCGCATCGGCCGTATTGAAACGAACTGCCGTATTATCCGTTCTGCTACGTTTGAAGGAATGGGAAGGTACGGTGTGCCGACAGAAAATCTGACCAAAATGTATGAAAAATTGGCAGACGGCGGTGCCGGTATCATCATTACCGGTATGATGGCTACCAATAAAATGGAACCGCGGCAGCACTGCCAGATTCGAATTGACGATGACCAGTGCATCGAACCCCTTGCCAAGGTTACCCAGCACGTCCACGACCACGGCAGTAAAGTCGTCGCTCAGCTCGTCGTCATGGGATCGGCCATCCTCCTGCCGGAAGTTCCCGAAGGGGAAGAACGCATCATCTTCAGTCCCAGCGGCGTTACCGAAAAGGTCGCCAAATGGACCCAAGAATCGAAGGCCTTGACAATCGATCAGATTCATAAACTGATTGAAGCCGTTGCCCGGGCAGCCAAACGAGCCCAAGAAGCCGGCTTCGACGGCGTCCAGTTCCATGGGGCTCACGGTTATTTGGCCAGCAAATTCTTGTCCCCCCACTTTAACACCCGTACCGATGAATACGGCGGCAGCTTAGAAAACCGGGCCCGCTTCCTCTTAGAAGCCATTGCGGCTATGAGAAAATCCGTCGGTCCGGACTACCCCATTTGGGTCAAGCTGAACTGTGCCGACTTCATGAAAGACGGCAGCCTGACCTTTGAAGAAAGCAAACAGGTCATGACCTGGCTTGCTGAAGAAGGTGTCGATGCCATCGAAGTCAGCGGCGGCAATACATCGTCCCTTCCGCGCAAAGGGCCGATCCGGGCCATTAAGCGCACGAAGGAACCGATGTATTTTAAAAACTATGCTGCCGAGGCCGCTTCCTTATTAAAAGGTAAAGTCGATATCGGCGTCGTCGGCGGCTTCCGCAGTGCCGAAGAAATGGAACAGGCCCTTAGTGAAACGGATTTGGCCTTTATTTCCATGAGCCGCCCCTTCCTGCGTCAGCCGGATCTTCCCAAACGGTGGCGCGAAGGCGATACCGAGCCGTCCTTATGCATTTCCTGTTCGCGCTGCTTCGGCGCTGAAAACGTCGACTGCATCTTCAATAAGCGGGAAAAAGAAAATCAAGAAGTCTGAGATTCTATACTGAAATAAAGAGATTCGCTACGTGTTGATTTTGTACGCATGGAAGAGGAGGGCTGGTCATGACGCTTATCGCCATTGCCGTCATACTATTCAGCACGATCCTGCTCATTTTATGTCTGCCTGTCACTTATGAAATCAAAGTCCATATCGGCCCGCCCTTCCACTTGACCTTCAGTGCCGGTTGGGGACGGCAGCTGATTCGAAAATCCTGGTCCTATACCGTAGGTGAAGAATTTAAGGATGAACTCTATATCCTCGGAAAAAAGGACAGCCTGCCCTCGGAAAAAGAGTCAACCCCGATGGAAGAATCCCGGGAAAAACCGCCTCCAGCCCCATCTGAGGAAATCCGAAAAACAGCAGATGAGACGCTTCCGCCTATGGAAGATATCGAAAAAGAAGTCGAAAAGGCTGTTAAAAAAGAGGTTGAAAAAGAACCTGACAAGGAAGCCGGCAAGGACCCTCCTGAAAAGAAGAAGGACAGCCTCGGAGAGTTGATTCCCCTCATCGTCAACACCGACTTCTTGGCCGCTCTTTTCACTTGGCTGTCCCGCCTCATCGGCCACGGTCAAATTCGTCACCTGTCCTTATGCGGAATCCTAGGCCTTCCGGCTCCGCATAAAACCGGTTTCTTAGCCGGCGCACTATACGCCTATTGTCCCGGAAATCTCGAAAATCTTCACTTCAACTTTTTGGAAGAACAATATGACTGCACCGCCTACGCTTCAGGTCGCCTCTATCCGGCAATGCTCCTCTTGTTCACCTTGATGTTTGCCTTGTCGCGACCTGTACGCCATATAATAATTCATTGGTTTGCTGTGAATAAGGAGACGCGCTATGGATAACTCGAATATCAAAAACAATTTAGAGCAAATTTTTGAAAGTTTCAGAGAAATGATCAAAGTCGAAACCGTCGTCGGCCAGGCAGTCCACATCGGCGATGCCATCTTGGTTCCTTTCGTCGACGTCACCTTCGGTTTTGGTACCGGCGGACTGAACGGTAAGACCGACAGCGGCCGCGACAGTATCGGCAGCGGCGGTGGAGCCAGACTCGAACCGGCAGCTATCCTGGTCATCAAAGGCGACCGCGTCGAAATGTTCTCCATCAAAAAAGGCGGCTATCAGGCCTCGGCCTTTGAAAAGCTCATCGCCATGGCACCGGAAATCATCGACAAGATGAAGAAGGATAAATATATTTATATCCACGACGATGCAGAAGATGAATCCCCTGAAAAAGAGGAAAAATAAGCTTAGCTCTTTTGCTCATTATTGTAATTCTTAACTAAATTTGTTATAATATAATAATAATCATATTTAGTATTTGAACCGCACCGCGGTATAGGAGGAATAAATTATGAAATTAAAAAAACAATTGGCATCTCTCGCCGTTATGGGTATGATGAGTCTTGCAGCTGCATCGTCAGCCTTTGCTGCCGGTGTCGGTTACGTTAATTTCGACGCCCTCGTTCAAGCGCACAAAGACTTCCCGAAAGTCAGCGCTCAGATGCAATCGGCTATTAAAGACGCTAACGACAAGTTCTCTAAACAGGCCCCGAAACTGAAGACCGATCAGGAAAGACAGAACCTCGGCCGTGAATTGGCACAGAACCTCAGCCAGCTCGAAACGAAACTCGTCGTTCCGATTGAAAAAGACGTCGTTTCTAAAGTCGAACAGGTCCGTAAAGAAAAAGGCCTCGACAGCATCGTCGCTCAGGGCGCTATCATCGCCGGTGCTGAAAATGCTACCGACGAAACGGATGCCGTCAAAGCCTTGTTAAAATAAAATCATCGATTTTCCAAAGACTGTCACCTTCGTGGCAGTCTTTTTTTGTGCCTTCTTCGTGCCTATAGAAGCTATAACAAAGCCTTTTTCCAACCTTTTTGTAAAAATATATCAAAATCCCACACTCGCTCTTGACATATACCCCCATTGGGTATATTATAACAATGTACCCCAAGGGGGTATCTAAGGAGGGAACCAATACTATGGAAGAAAAAGATGTCTGTCCCTGCTGCAATTCTGAAAAACATAAGTACCGCAGCAAAGAGGGCAAAGAATATAAATCTCTCGTATCGCGGCTGAACCGTATCGAAGGCCAGGTCCGAGGCGTGAGAAACATGTTGGAAGACGACCGCTACTGTATCGATATCCTGACTCAAGTCAGTGCCATCCAATCGGCATTGAATGCCTTTAATAAAGAGCTCTTAGGTCAGCATATCAAAAGCTGCGTCGTCGATGATATTCGCGATGGCAAAGACGAAGTCGTCGATGAACTCGTCGGAGCCTTGCAAAAACTCATGAAATAAAGGAGTGAGCCTAGTGAAACACGAAAAATTTACCATTACCGGCATGAGCTGCTCTGCCTGCTCAACGCGTGTTGAAAAAGCAGTCAATAAGCTGGACGGCATCGATAAAGCCAGCGTCAACCTCTTGACCAACAGCATGCAGGCCGACTACGACGAAAACGTCGTCAGCCAGCAAGATATCATCAAAGCCGTCGTCGATGCCGGCTACGGTGCCAGCCCGGCAGATACGGGAAGTTCCGCCTCATCCGGAGCGCCGCAGAAGAGCGCCTCCGATTTAGCAAAAGAAGAAATGAAGTCCATGAAGCAGCGTCTCATCGGATCCATCATCTTCTTGATCCCGGTCATGTACATTTCGATGTATCATATGTTTAATGAATGGTTCGGCCTTCCCATTCCGGACTTCATCCATTACGTATTCCATGGACCGCAAAATGCCATTACCTTTGCCTTTACCCAGTTCTTATTAATCCTTCCCATCCTGTACCTGAACCGCAAGTACTATATCAACGGTTTCCGCAACCTCTTTGAAGGGGCGCCGAACATGGACAGCCTGGTAGGTTTAGGCTCGATGGCTGCCGCCCTTTACGGTGTCTTCGCCATCTTCCGCATGAGCTGGGGCCTCGGCCACGGCGATTTAGCACTGGTCTCCCAGTACAGCATGAACCTGTACTTTGAATCGGCCGGCATGATCGTCACCCTCATCGATATCGGCAAGTACCTTGAAGCCCGCGCCAAAGGCAAGACCAGTACGGCCATCGAAAAACTGATGGACCTGGCACCGAAACAGGCGACGGTCCTTCGTAACGGAATCGAAACGGTCATTCCCGTCGAAGAATTAGTCGTCGGCGATGAAATCGTCATCCGCCCGGGCGAAAGCATCCCCGCTGACGGGATCATTTCGGAAGGCTCGACGAGCGTCGACGAATCGGCCATTACCGGTGAAAGCATTCCTGTCGAAAAACAGGCCGGCGACAAAGTTACGTCGGCTACGATCAATAAAACGGGCTTCATCCACATCAAAGCCCAGCGCGTCGGCTCCGACACGACCATCAGCCAAATCATCAAACTCGTCGACGAAGCCAGTGCCAGCAAGGCTCCTATTGCCAAACTGGCCGACACCATTTCCGGTTACTTCGTACCGGCCGTCATCGCCATCGCTCTAGTAACCGGTATCGTATGGTACTTCGTCTTAGGCTTCAGCGCTGAATTCGCCTTCTCGACAGCCATTGCCGTCCTGGTTATTTCCTGCCCCTGCGCCCTGGGCCTGGCAACGCCAGTAGCCATCATGGTCGGTACCGGTAAAGGTGCTGAAAATGGGATTCTCATCAAGTCCGGTGAAGCTTTAGAAACGGCCCATGCCATCGATACCGTCGTCATGGATAAAACCGGTACTATTACCGAAGGCCGCCCGAAAGTTACCGACATCATCGCCCTTAAGGGCAATGATGACCAATTAGTCACCCTTGCTGCCGCCCTCGAAAAAGGCAGTGAACACCCCTTGGCCGAAGCTATCAATACCTATGCCGCCGATCACAGCCTCACAGGGAAAACCGCCAGTGATTTTAAGGCTCTCTTCGGCCGCGGTGTCCAAGCCGTCATCGACGGGAAAACCTATTACGCCGGCAACATCCGCCTCATGGATGAAGTCCACATCGATACGACAGCCATTACGGCACCCCTCAACACCCTGGCCGACGACGGCAAGACGCCGCTCCTCTTCGCCAATGAAAAAGAAATCATCGGCATCATCGCCGTCGCTGACGTCGAAAAAGAAACGAGTGCCGAAGCCATCGAAGCCTTTGCCAAGATGGGCATCAACGTCGTCATGCTGACCGGGGACAACCAGCGCACGGCTGAAGCCATCCGCCAGCACCTCCACATTCCTCAGGTCATCGCCGGTGTCCTGCCTCAGGATAAAGAAAAACACATTGCCGCCCTCCAGGCGAAAGGCCATAAAGTCGCCATGATCGGCGACGGCATAAACGACGCTCCGGCCCTTGCTAAAGCCGATTTGGGCATGGCCATCGGTGCCGGCACAGACGTCGCCATCGAAAGCGCTGACGCCGTCCTCATGCGCAGCGACCTTCTCGACGCCGTCAGCGCCATCCGCCTCAGTAAAGCCGTCATCAAGAACATTAAGGAAAACCTGTTCTGGGCGTTCTTCTACAACGTCATCTGCATTCCCTTGGCCGCCGGCCTCCTCTATCCGGCCTTCGGCATCCGCCTGAGCCCCATGATCGGCGCCGCAGCCATGAGTCTCTCAAGCTTTACCGTCTGCATGAACGCCCTGCGCCTGCGTTTCTTCCAAACGACGCACAGCTCCCGTGTTTCACGTGAAACACGTATCGATAAATCCCAGCCTGCTGTTACCGCCGCTGAATCAAAAGCGGTCGAAGCAGCCACAACCTCCGTTTCCGCAGATAAAACTGCTGAAGATACAGGAAAAGTTTCTAACGAACCTAAGAAAGGAAATGATGAAACGATGGAAAAAACACTGAAAATCGAAGGCATGATGTGCCAACACTGCCAGAATCACGTACATGAAGCATTGTCCGCTATGGACGGCGTCACCGCTGTTACGGTTGACTTGGAAGGTAAAAAAGCCGACGTCACCCTCAGCAAAGATATTCCCATGGAAGATTTTGCTAAGGTCATTGCCGACGCAGGCTATGAATTAGTAAAATAATCGAACAATAGGAAAGGGCTCATCCGATTTTTCGGATGAGCCCTTTTTCTGCTTAACAGACTTAATATTTGTTCTAGATCTCTGCCTTAAGGGGGAGAATAAAGGTAAAGGTCGTTCCCTTGCCGACCGTACTGTCAGCCCAGATGTTGCCGCCGTGACTGCGGATAAACTGCTGTGCCAAAGCGAGGCCGATGCCGCTTCCGCCACTTTTTCGATTCCGTGACTGCTCACTGCGATAGAAGTATTGAAAAATATGATTCAAATCTTCCGGAGCAATCCCCTTTCCCGTATCGGCAACCTGTACCTGGACATAAGGTTTCCCCTCTACGGCAACCTTCATGGTTGAAACGGTAATCGTACAGCCCTTGTCGATATAGCGGATGGCATTGTTCAGTAAATTATAAATGACCTGATTGATGCGATCGACGTCGATGACAAGAGACGGCAGATCACGACTTAGGTTTTGTCGAACTGTCAGCGATTTTTCCTCACATAAGGGCTGAAGCATACTGACCGCCCGTTCTAACATCGTATTGATATCGGCCGGCTCCTTATGGAGGGTCAATTCATCGATTTCTGCCAAGGACAGGTCCCGCAGATCCTGAATAAGGCGACCCATGCGCACCGTTTCATCGGCCATAGACAAGAGTATTTTTTTATCTGTGGGAATAATATCATCGATCATGCCTTCCAAATTCCCCTGGAGAATGGCCAGAGGGGTCCGAAGCTCATGGGCAATATTAGCAAATAGCTGCCGCCTCATCTTGTCATTTCGCGCCAGTTCTTCCGACATCTCATTAAAGGACTCCGTCAGGACACCGACCTCATCGTGGCGTTCCACGGATACCGTTTGACCGTAACTTCCGGTCCTGATTTTTTGGACGGCACCGGTCAGGGTCGATAAGGGGCGCATGATTTCCCGGACGACAAAATAGCTGACAATAACACTGACGATAATCATGCCGATACCGACCCACAGCAAGGACTGGTGGACCGCTGAAATATAGGTGCTCTCTGCCGGCCCGTGCATCGATCCGTGCATACCGCTCATGCCCATGCCCATGCCGTTCTGGGCATTGCCCATCATATGAGACATATTGGTCAGGTATTGGGAAAAATGGTTATTCATCTGATTATTGACCAAAATGAGCAAGATAGCAATCGTCAAAAGCAGCAGAATGAAGACTAAGGCCGTCAGACGAATAACGATGCTGTCAGACCTCTTCATGGCTGCCTCCTACAAATTTATAGCCGATGCCGTACACGGTCAAGATATACGTAGGTTCGGCCGGATTGGGCTCCAGCTTTTTACGCAGGTTGCGGATGTGCGTATCGATAGTCCGTTCATAGCCCTCAAAGCTGTAGCCGCCCTGTATCTTATCCATGAGCTGCATACGGCTGAAGACACGGTCCGGAGACGCTGACAACACGTCTAAGAGATTAAATTCCGTCGGCGTCAGTACGATAGGCTGCCCCTTTCGAAGAACAGTGAACTTCTCTTTATCGATGACCAAATCGCGAATCATGTACGACGTCGGCTGCTGCAGGACCTCGCCGCGAGTGCGGCGCAGCAGACTGTAAACGCGAGCGATGATTTCCTTGACGTGAAAAGGCTTGGTCACATAGTCATCACCGCCGATATTAAGCCCTACCAAACGGTCCGTTTCATCATCTTTTGCCGACAGAAAAATAATCGGTATATCACTGAACTGCCGCGTCCTACGGCAGACTTCAAACCCATCCATGCCGGGCATCATCAAATCGAGCAGCATGATCTGCGGCTTTTGGTTCCGCAAAATATTCAAGGCCTCCAAGCCGTCATGAGCGATGTACACGACAAACCGCTCCTCTTCAAAATAGGATCGGAGCAAGGCACAAAGCTTTTCATCGTCATCGACGATGAGAATGGAATTGGTACGCAAAAAGGCTCACCTCCAAAAATTTCTTTGTTTCTATTGTACCATATGGCCTCTATAGGAGCGACCCCATCAAAAAAAGACTGCCTCCGAAGAAGCAGTCCATTCTTATGATTGAAAATACACGAAATCTTATTTATTCGAATCCATCTGATCGTGACTCATCTGGTCATGACCCATCTGATCGTGGTTCATCTGACCATTGTTCATCTGGTCGTGATTCATCTGGTCATGGTTCATCTGGCTGTGATCCATAGGCATATTCATGTCCATCTGCATGTTGTCATGCATCTGCATTTCCTGCTGCGTCGGAACGTAGCCGGCCAGTTTCGGATCTGCCATCCCAAAGACCATGGCCAAGTGGGTGAACAGAACGAAGAGAATCATGAGCACGATATGATTCTTGATCTTAGACGTAGAGTCCTGGTTCTTGAAGATAATCCCCAATTCCTGCAAGAGAATCAAAACGGCAGGAATGACGCCGAGGACGTAAGCCCAAATCGAAACCATGTCGATAGGACCGCGCCACTGAATGGTCGGTACGTAAGACGTGACGATGTATACCGTCGCAATGATGAAGAATACCCCGAGAATAATGCCGCAGACGTGGCTCAGGCTGTCCCATTTTTCGCTGCGATGATCCTTATACAGCAAGGAAAAGGCACCCGATGCCAAAATCGTTTCAGCCAATACCATCGGTACCAGCATGAAGAGAATCAAAAACCACGGTGAATGAAGCGACAAGAGCTCCATGTAATGAGTCATTACCATATTAACTTCCCCCTTTTAAAACAAATGATTATCTCTGATAGCCATGGTGGCCCATGTACGGGCCATGGCAATAGCCGTCGTCGTAGCCAGCGCCATTGTCACTGTAGTAGCCATTGCCGTGACAGTAATAACCATTGTTGTAATAAGAAGAATCATTCTGGTCTGAATATGAATTGGCTGCAAAAGCAGAGAATCCTGCCATAACGGAAAGAGCAGCTACGATAAGCAGTACCTTCTTTTTCATAGATATAACCTCCTAAAGAAAATCATCATCATTTCTATGGTTAGAGTATACCAAAATGGTGCGAAAAAGATATGGAGGAAATGTCAAGAAAATATAAAGATTTACTATTTTAAGATGATATTGTCGATGAGGCGGGTCTTACCGATGCGGACGGCAATGGCCAACAGGCTTTCGTCGGAAACCGTTTGGATCGGTTCCAAGCCGGGGAAGGAAAAGAGGTCGACATAATCGATGGAGGCCATCGGTTCGGCTTCAATTTCGGCCGTAACAATGGCTTTCAGCTTTTCTACATCTTTTTCGCCGCCGTCATAAGCCGTCTTGGCTTTTCTCAGGCTGCGCGAGAGGACCAGGGCTGCTTCTTTTTCAGTGTCGGACATATAAGCATTGCGCGAACTCCGAGCCAGACCGCTGTCTTCACGGACGATGGGGACCATGTTGATATGGACGGGCAGATTGAGGTCACTGACGAAACGGCGGACGACGACGACCTGCTGGGCATCTTTTTGGCCAAAGAAAGCTTCGTCGGCGCCGGTAATATTGATCAGCTTAGTGACGACCGTTGCCACACCGCGGAAATGGATGGGCCGCTGGGCACCGCAGAGCTTATGGGTAATATCGCCGTCGACATTGACGTAGGTGCAGTAACCCTTGGGGTACATTTCCGACGGTTCCGGATGGAAGACGGCATCGACGCCGCCGCTTTCCAGTTTCCGGCAGTCTTCTTCAAAGCGGCGCGGATAGGCATCGTAGTCTTCGTTGGGGCCGAACTGGGTCGGATTGACGAAGACCGAAGCGACGACGACGTCACAGGCGGCTTTTGCCGTCCGCATCAGCGTCAGATGGCCTTCATGGAGGGCACCCATAGTCGGGACCAGGCCGATGACCTTGCCGGCCTTCTTTTGTTCACGGGAAAATGCCTGCATTTCTTTGACAGTACGGAAAATTTTCATGATCATAAACTCCTTTATAAAAATAGATTATGCCGCATGGGCTGTCGATTCTTTAACACCGACGCCATCACCCTTTTCATCGCGGCGAGAGAAGTAGTTGGCAATGAGGGATCCGGAAATATTGTGCCAGACACTGAAAATAGCACCGGGAATAGCCGCTGCCGGATTGAAGTACAAAACAGCCAAGGACGCTGCCATTCCGGAATTTTGCATGCCCACTTCGATAGCGACGGTCCGGGATTTTTTCGAATCTAGGCGGAACAGTTTGGCCATGAGGTAGCCGAGGGTCAGTCCGAAGACGTTGTGCAGGACGACGATGACCGCCATGAGCAGACCGACATCGAAAAGGCGAGATGCACTGAGGGATACGACGCAGCCTACGAGAATGACGATGGTGACGACGGAGACGACGGGCATGGCCGGAAGAATCCGTTCGACGCCGCGGGCAAAGAAATGGTTAACCCCTAAGCCGAGCAGCACCGGAACCAGGACCATCTGGACAATGGAAATCATCATCGACAAGAAAGAAACATGAATCCATGCGCCCGCCAAAAGCCAAGTCAAAGCCGGCGTAACGATGGGGGCCAACAAGGTCGTCGCCATCGTCATCGATACCGACAGGGCTACGTCGCCCTTAGCTAAGTAGGAAATAACATTCGATGCCGTCCCACCCGGGCAGGTACCTACCAAGATGACGCCAATGGCCAGTTCCGGCGGCAGAGCAAACAACCGCACCAAGGCCCAAGCCACGAAAGGCATGATCAGGAACTGAGCAAAGATGCCGATGAAAACTTCCCAAGGCCGTTTAAAAACGGTCTTAAAGTCCTCTACGGTCAAGGTCATGCCCATGCCGAACATGACGATGCCCAAGAGCCAGCCAACATAAGGGGCGGCCCATTTCAGGGTCCAAGGGCACAAGGCTCCGACAACGCCGATGAGGACGACGAAGACGGCCATATTACGGACTAGAAAATCACAACACTTTTTCAATAAATTTATACCTCCTGTCTTAGTTTCGGGGCAAAAGGACATAAAAAAATACCTTTCAGCTCGGACTGAAAGGTATGGGTATCTGCAACCGTCACTTAGCACAGGCACATATCGTGAAAAAACACAGATATGGCTTTACGGCCATAACATGATGAGCAATCCTTCCTGTCTCGGTCTGAATCAGATCCAAGCAGACAATGAATCGATAGTAGACATAAAAAAAGTATAACTCACATTGCGTGATGCTATCTTTTGCCTCGGCCGTATCATACCATATTTATGCGCCTCATGCAATGGTCCCTGCAAAATCGGAAAAAAAGAGTCCCTTCATCGATAAAATCCTTGTATTTTTCATCATTTTATCCTATAATATTACCAATTCTTGTCACATGTTGTTCCCTTGTAAGGAACCAATGTTGCAAAATATCAAAAAAAGGAGCTACAAGGAACATGTCGATTCAACTTGCTATTGTCATCTTATACATCATCTTATTATTTGCCATTTCCATGTACGTCAAACATCGGGCCAGTCAAAACCCGACGGAATATCTCTTTGCCGGCCGTAAGTTTTCCACCGGCCTGGTCGCCGTCAGCATTACCGGCATGGCCGTCGGCGCAGCTTCCACCGTCGGCGTCGCCGAAAGTGCCGTCAAAGTCGGCCTAGCTGCCGGTTGGTACAACGCCGCCTGGGCCATCGGGGCCATCGTCATGGGCTTCGTCGCCGCCGGCAAATACCGGTCTCTGAACTGTACGACCATTCCCGAACTCTTTGAACGGAGCTACGATAAAAAAGCCCGCATCATCAGCGTCATCGGCTTGTCTCTCATCATGCTCTGCATCACGTCCCTGCAGTACGTCGCCGGCGGCTCCATCCTGCACGCCCTCATGCCGGATATCTTTTCCATGCAGGGCGGCATGATTACCAGCGCCATCGTCTTCGTCGGCATCACGGCCATCGGAGGCCTGTGGTCGTCGGGCCTGTCCAATATCTTAAGCGTTACCGTCATTTACCTTGGCATCATCTATTCCCTGATTCGCATCCTCATCCGCGACGGCGGCATCAGCGGCATCAACGCAGCGCTTCCGGCAGCGGACTTCAACTGGTTCTCTCCCATGGGCGGCCTGTCCTTCGCCGTCCTCATGGGCTGGATCATCGTCATGACCACCCAAGCTATCACGGCCCAAGGGCCGGTACAGATTGCCTGCGGCGCCAAAAGCGCCAAGGAAGCCCGAAAAGGATTCATTCTCGGCGGCCTGCTGATTTTCCCTATCGGCTTCTTATCGGCCATCTTAGGCCTGGCTGCCAAGGCCCAGTTCCCCGATATCAATCCGACCCTGGCCCTGCCGCAGATTATCATGAGCCTCGATCCTTTCTCTTCCGGGATGACCTTAGCCGCCCTTTGGGCCGCTGACGTATCGACGGCCTGCACCATCCTCCTCGGCGCCGGCACGCTCATCTCTCAGGACGTGTTTAAACGTTTTATCAAGCCGAATATGTCGGACATGACCTACGTCAAAGCCAACCGCCTGATCATCGTCATCATTGGCGCCATCACCCTGCTGATGGCCTTCTATGCCGTCGGCATCGTAAAGGTTATGCTCATTGGCCTGAGCCTTACGACAGCCTTTACCTTGGTATTCCTGTGCACCCTCTTCGCCCCGTCCCTGTGCCGTAAAAACACGGCCTTTTGGACGACTTTGGTTGGCATCGCCGGCCTCATTCTCTGGCAGTTATGCCCGGCTGTCCGCCTGCTGCCCCATGTCATCTACTTTGAATGGGTCATCTGTATCATCACCTTGCTGATTGTCCGCCTCGTCGATAAGACACCCATCAAAATGCCTGAACTGAAAAGTTAAATGACATATCCTGCAAAAACGCACGGTATCCACGAAAAAGAGAGATCGTCATCCACTCGGTGACAATCTCTCTTTTTTTATCGGCTGTACCCGTTGAAAAATCCTGCTCGGATTATAAGAACACATAGGTCTCCCTCAGTCAGTCCGCTGATTGTAATCACATTTTTGACACTGACGCATCGTATGCTCATTATCCTCCCGATGATAGGCGCCGGACCATTTGCAGATACTTTGAAGTATAGGAACCGATGAGTACCCCTTGGCCGTCAATCCGTATTCAACACGAGGCGGAATTTCATAAAACTGATGCCGTTCGATCATGTCGTTATTCATCAATTCTTTTAAGGTCGCTGCCAAGACGGCATCAGTAATATTCGCCATTTCCCTGCGGATAGCGCTGTATCGCAGTCTTTCGTTTTCAGCTAACACACAGATTATCCTCGATTTCCATTTACCGCCAAAAACAGACAGTCCATATTCTAAAGGACATCGGATATCCTTTTCTAATTTAGGCTTATACACCGTTCACGCCACCTTTCTTGATGCTGATTTTATTATAGTAGCTCCCTTTTCTCCCTTCAAGTTACTATTAAAATGAATAGTGACTTATAAATTTGCTTATATCTTCTCCCGGCCGAGTAAGAAAGCTATAATGAAGAAGAGCTCACAGAAAACCGAAAAGGAGGAACATACTATGAACGTAAAAGCTTATTTAGAAATTACCATGAAAATCGATGCCGCCAATCGACCGGCTGCCACCAAAGTATATACGGACTACCGCCAGCCCTTCCTGACGACTATTGAAGGAGCCTTGACCAAAGAACTGCTCATCCGCGATGAAGACGTACAGGTACTCCACGGTTTTGACAGTGCCGAACACGCCCAGGCTTATCTTTCCAGCGACCTCTTCAAAAACGACGTCTTCGTCGGCCTTCAGCCCCTGTGGACAGGAGATCCGGAAGTAAAGATTTATACCCTTGCATAGTTTCGCGAAAATCAAAAAATACCGGTATCATAAAATGAACTGCTACCCGTCAAG
>NZ_LUGJ01000014.1:0-850 GCF_001682955.1 Megasphaera sp. DISK 18 | reverse complement strand
AATCCCTGCGATGGAACAAGAAAACAGGTTGGTTGCGGAAAAGGTAGAAGAAATTCACCGGGCTTATCCGGATAAAGGATACCGCCGAATTCGAGACGATATGGAACGGTATTACGGCATGCACCTCAATGACAAACGAGTACTCCGGATTTGTCGTGAAGAAAACATCAAGTCTACTATTAAGTATCGCAGCCACGGATGTACCCGTCGGGCTTCAACTCCGCAATTTATAGCCGAAAATATACTGGGCAGAGACTTTATAGCGGAAGCGCCCAATGAAAAATGGCTTACAGACGTTACCGAATTTAAGTATCATCTTGGAAATGAGGTTCATAAAATATACCTGAGTGCCATCCTTGATCTGTATGACCGAAGAATTGTTTCTTTCGTAATTCGGGATAGAAATGACAATGCCTTAGTATTCGATACCTTCCATCAAGCCGTTGCTTCTAATCCGGAAGCCCATCCACTATTTCATAGTGATCGAGGATACCAATATACCAGCAGAAGTTTCCATGCTAAACTGAAGGATGCCGGGATGGTACAAAGCATGTCTCGCGTGGGAAAATGTATCGATAATGGTCCTATGGAAGGATTTTGGGGCATCTTAAAACGGGAACGTTACTATGGCCATCGTTTTACAGATAGAGAAACACTGATTAAAGCGATAGAAGAATATATTGAATACTACAATACAAAACGATTACAGAGAAAGCTGGGAGTCTTGACTCCCATGGAAAAGCATGCCAGCTATTGGTTGGCCGCATAAAAAAACTGCCACCGGAAACCGGTGGCAGAAACAAAATCTATTTATGTTTTTTCGAGTGTCTACTTGACGGGTAGCAGTTCA
>NZ_LUGJ01000013.1:0-27834 GCF_001682955.1 Megasphaera sp. DISK 18 | reverse complement strand
TTGACGGGTAGCAGTTCAAAAAAGACGATAGGTCTTTCATCGTGCATTCAGACCCCTTGCGAGGAAAACGGTAATACGACGCTAGAAGGCATATTAGTTGGCTTACTGACAAACCTGTCTCAGTCCCCTATTGTATGACTCCCCTTTCTAAAAGGAGTCCAAGTAGGTCCGGGGTCTTGTAAGAATATCCCTCCCCAACAGGCAAGGCATGCGCCAATACCCTACGACAAAAGTAGAAACATCAGAGCGTCAGATTCAGTCCCCCATGGTACAAACTTCTTTTTCAAAAAAAGAGTCCATGTAACTCCGGGGATTTTGGTAATACGACGAGTGAGTAGTCTAACAGGTGGGATAGGCATCGGATGATTTCAGTCCCCTTACGGGGATTTTGGTAATACGACTTGAACGTCGTGAAGACGTTTAATTCTGAGAAATCGAAGTTTCAGTCCCCTTACGGGGATTTTGGTAATACGACTTAAGTGGTTAATTTATTGTCTGACGCATAAGGAGTTTCAATCCCCTTACGGGGATTTTGGTAATACGACAACTGATGGACCTTCGTCCATCGAGCTAACGGCCATCCAGTTTCAGTCCCCTTACGGGGATTTTGGTACGCTGACCCGCGCACCTATCGCCGGAAGCCACAAGGTCCTTATGTTTCAGTCCCCTTACGGGGATTTTGGTACGCTGACTCTATCCCTCAGTACCCGCTCCCTGACTGGGCTCACAGGCGATTTTTCAAACCTCGGCCTTTTTTCTCCTTTTCGGGGGACCCGGGTGAAAAATAAAAATCTGGCAGTGTCGTTTATCCGCTTCGTTACGCCATTTGTAGCCATTTTGGAAATTTTCAAACCTACGGGGTTTTTGACCCTAAAATAGGTTTTCCAAAGGTCAGGCAAAGTCAGTATTACCTTGACTTATCTCAAGTATACTTTTTTCGCTGCACCTTGTCAAACCACTGCACCGCAACGAAGGAGCCAAATAGAACAAATCCCCAAGAAAAGCCATCACAGCCCATCTCGGGAATTCCAGTAACACAACATCCTAGTGAATCAAAATAGATTGATTAAGAATACGTCCTTTTCCTCCTTGCGGAGAAATCGGTAATATGACATGGCTAGCTAAGCTTGTTTAGCGAAAGCTTCATAAGAGTCTCAGTCCCCCTATGGATTACCTCCTTTTTCTAAAAAAGAGTCTAACTAAATCTGGGAATTTTAGTTCTTAACTTCTTGAGTAAATCCATAAGAGGCCAAACTGAGTCTTAACACTTGAATATAGGTGCTATAATCCCAGGCGGCAGCAAATTTATTCCATTGGTACTTCATTTTGAAATAGATATTTTTATGATTTTATCGTATACTATATATGATGATATATATAACAAGAGGCGATAACATTGACCATTTCAACACAGACACATTATCTTATGAACAATCTCATGGGTATTTTCTTTGGAGCCATATTGCCATCATTTTTTTTGTCCGGTTCCGACAGCGAAGCTAGTGCAATTTATTTTTTAACTGCACTACTCGCGTTAATTCCAGCAAATATTGCCTATCGTAAGGGTAGAAGTTTTGCTAAATGGTTTATCTATAGTGATACCTTGTGGATAATAGCAATGATTCATAGCTTAAAAATAAAACCTAACGATAGAGGAAAAGCTAGAAATGGCTTCCATAAATGCCCATATTGTGGTGAATATAGCCGCCCAGAAGCAACAGTTTGCCACTGTTGTGGGAGAGATTTGTTTATACAATAAAACAGAATCCGCCATTTTTGAAAAAACATCATGAGAATAGAATACAGCCAATAGAAAAGCCATGGATCTATGAAAAAAGCATAAATCCATGGCTTTTTCACGCCTTAAAACAGACCCCTTACGGGGATTTTGGTAATACGACATAGTCATGGTTTCATGACGGGATATGGCCTAAAAAAGGTTTCAGTCCCCTTATGAGGATTCCTTGCATTAACTCCTTTCTCACAAAGAAAGGAGTATGTTCAGTCGTTCTTAACAGCCTCCTTACAAAGGGCATCCGCGGGGCTGATTTTATGTTTCTGCATTTTCCAGGATTTTCTGTGAAAATCTCTATCGCAAACGCTCCGAACCCGCGTTTTAATCATATTGGAGCAGCATGACATAAAAGCCATTAATCTATTCGTATTATACCATATTTTGCACGTATTGACTAAAGCCTGCCGCCAAAGTAAGCCGTATGAAAGGGCTGCCTCTCCGATAGCTCACTTTGGTGATAGCCCTTTAAAGGATATCTCTAGGAAATAATTTTTTCCCATAGATGGCAAACAGTGGAACATCGTCGTACTGCATATCGGGATCATTGTGCACGCGCGGCGCTATATTGGCTTCCGCATCCACTTCCATGCCAAGACTTTTCAGATACTTTATATCCCAGTCCGGGCGACGATGATTACTGATGCGGACAGCGTCTTTGATGTTGTTGCAGGTGTCGATGAGTTCTTGGTCGATATTGGCATGGACATGTTCTTGATTGTCTTTCTTTGAAAACGTTTCCTGCCCGTAATCGGAGTCAAAGTTCAACAGTAAGCCCTGTGGCTTCAATACGCGATGCCATTCCTGATAGGCCGCCATCGCATCGGGCAGGGTCCAGGTGAGATTTCGGCTGATGACGACATCGAAGGACTCCGATTCGAAATCAAGCTCTTGGGCATTCATCTTCTGAAACGCAGCTGCCACGCCATAGGCCAGGGCATTGATCTTCGCCTCATGGAGCATGGCCCCCGACATATCGATACCCGTCACGGCGTGTCCCATTTTCCCTAATAAGATGGCAAAGAAGCCGGCGCCGGTACCGATGTCCAGAATACGAAGTTTCTGTCCCTGAGGAAGTTTTTCCTTAAGCAGCCTGCTCCAAGCTTCTGCACTGGGGCCTTTCAGTTCTTTTCGTCTCGTCTTGCTGAAATCATCACTGCGAGAGTCCCAGTAGGCCTCGATTTCGCGATTCAGCTCACCATACGTATCGATGTCTTCATTATATTTCATATTATTTGTCGCCATATTAATTGCTCTCCTACGCCCTCCTGCCGCAAACTCCGAAAGCCTTCGTCGGTAGGGCTTTAAAAATTTTCTATTCATATCATTCATTGCTATTAGTTTATCGAATATAATAAAAATTTATAAGCCCCCTATGGGGATAATAAAGAATGTTTTTAGCATTTCTCGGGGAAAATACCGATACTAAAGGAAATTTTCAAAAAACTGTCATTAACAAATCAATTTACCATTCTTTCGTCGTCAAATCTTTGAATTTAAGGCTTAATCTGCAATTATCATCGTTCAATATCCCCCAATAGGGCTTATATGTATACATTTTTTCATGTATTATTAAAGTTATGAAGAAAACGAAGAAAGGATGAGACATGTTGAATTATACACTGCAGCGTTTCCTACAGTTGATTCCCATTCTGTTCGGAATTACCTTCCTGTCCTTCCTGCTGATGTATATGGCGGGCAGTGATGCCGTAACGGAAATGTATACCAACCGCGGCGTAGAGGTGGCCCAAGAAATCATCGATGCCAGAAAGGCCGAGCTGGGATTGAATCTGCCCTTCTTCCGGCAGTATGCATCCTGGCTCTGGGCCATGCTGCACGGAAATATGGGTATGAGCTATGTGACGGGCGAGCCCGTGCTGGAATCCTTTCTGCGAAAACTGCCGGCGACGATATTGCTGACAACACTATCGATACTGCTGACGGTAGTGATGTCCCTGCCCTTGGGCATTTTGGCAGCTGTCCGTCACAATAAGGCGGAAGATTTGATCCTGCGCTTTTGCAGTTTTATCGGCAATGCCATGCCGAATTTCTTTGTCGCCATGTTGTTAATGCAGTTGTTGGGAATCCATCTGAAAGTTTTGCCGGTTATCTCCGGCGGGATGGACGGGCAAAGCGCCATCATGCCGACGCTGACCCTGGCCATTGCCATGTCGGCGAAGTATCTGCGGCAGGTCCGTTCGACAGTACTGGAAGAGCTGAACAAGGATTACGTGTTGGGGGCCAAGGCCCGTGGGGTCAGCCGCAAGGTTATTCTTTGGAAGAATGTCATGAAATCCGCCATGCTGACCATTATGACGCTGCTGGCCTTATCGATCGGCAGCCTTTTGGGCGGTACGGCTATTATCGAAAGCATCTTCATGTGGGACGGTGTCGGCAAGCTGGCCGTCGATGCCATCAATATGCGTGACTATCCGTTGATTCAGGCCTATGTCATGTGGATGGCGATCATCTATGTCGTGGTCAATCTGATATCCGATCTGCTGTATCATCATCTGGACCCGCGTATCCGGCTGGGGGTGAGCCGCAAGTGAAGGACGTTACGGTACGAATGCAGACCGTGAAAACGGACCGGCTCAAATATAAACTGATCGCGTTCTCGCTCTTGGCTTTATTACTGATTGCCGCTGCCTTTTTCAGCGAATCCCTGTGTCCTTATGACCCGTATGAACAGAATCTGGCCATTGCCAAGGCAGCGCCCTCTGCCGAACATCTGCTGGGTACCGACCGTTTCGGCCGCGATATGCTCTCAAGGATCATTGCCGGCAGCTATACGAGTATTTTTTCTACCCTCCTATTGGTCGGTTTTATTACCATGTTTGGCAGTCTCATCGGCATTGTCTGTGCCTGGTCGGGAAAATGGATCGATACACTGCTCATGCGCCTGGCCGATATGTTTCTGGCCTTCCCCGGCTTGGTCTTTGCCTTAGCCGTGGCAGCTGTCTTAGGCGGCGGTGTTCATAACGCCATCTTAGCCCTGGCGGCCATCAACTGGCCCAAATATGCTCGTCTGGCCCGCAGTCAGGCCTTAGCCCAGCAATCGGCAACCTATATGCAGGCCGCTAAAATGGCAGGAAACAATACCTTTCAATTGATTTACAAGCATGTCCTTCCCAATATTGCCGGCCCCATATTGGTCACGGCCATGCTCGATATCGGCACGATGATGATGGAATTAGCCGGGCTTTCTTTTCTGGGACTGGGCGCAAAGCCGCCGATTCCCGAGTGGGGCAGCATGATGAGTGATACCCGTAATCTCTTGGCGACTCATCCTTGGGTAACCCTGTCTCCCGGCGTGGCCATCTTTGTGTCGGTTATGGTTTTCAATCTCCTTGGGGATACGGTCCGTGACTGGCTGGACCCAAAGAATCGGAGGTAAGGATGAGCGGTATCATACGATATGATCAGGTAGATATCAGTTATAACGGAAGGCGGGTCGTCCAAGATGTCAGCTTTGACCTTCAAGCCGGGGAAATCCTCGGCATTGCCGGCGAAAGCGGCAGTGGGAAGTCGACGCTGCTGAAGGCGGCTATGGGTCTTTTAGGCAGAGACGGCCTCGTCACCCGCGGCGATATTTGGTATCAGGACAAGAACCTGCCGGACCTTTCGGAAAGGGACATGCGCCCCCTCTGCGGCCCGGAGATCGCCATGATTTTTCAGAATGCCGGGACTTCCTTTATCCCCATTCGAACGATACGGGCGCAAATCCGAGAAATGATGGCAGCTCACGGCTATACGGATAAAAAGGCTGTGGAAACGCAGGCCCAAGACCTGCTGACAAAATTAGGCTTTACGGACCCCCGACGTATTTTAGACAGCTATCCCTTTGAACTCTCCGGTGGCATGCAGCAGCGTGTGGGCGTGGCGGCGGCCATGCTCCTGAAACCGAAGGTCCTGTTGGCCGATGAGCCCACTTCGGCCTTAGACGTTACGGTACAGAAACAAGCCATCGAGGAAATGCTGCTGGCGAGGAAACTGTTTGGCACCGCCATTCTGCTGGTTACCCACAATATCGGCGTCATTAAGGCCATGGCGGACACGATGCTGATCATGAAGGATGGCCAAATGGTGGAATACGGAGACGTGCAGGAAATCTTACAACATCCCCGGACAAGTTATACGAAAAAACTGCTGGCCGCCGTGCCGAAGCTAAGGAGGTAACTGATGGAAGAACTGTTACGCGCAACACACCTCCGCAAAATTTTTACCGCTGCCGATGGGAATGATTTTCTGGCCGTCGATGATGTGACCTTTTCCGTCGGCGAAGGAGAAAAGGTAGCCATCATCGGTGAAAGCGGCAGCGGCAAGACAACGGTGGCGAAGATGGTGACACGGCTGCTCGATGGGACCTCCGGAAGCATCATCCTGGAGGGCCAAGATATTACGAAAGCTTCCGGCAGAAAACTGCGGCAGGCCTACGGGAAAATGCAGATGGTCTTTCAGCTGCCCGTGGAAAGCTTCGATCCTCGCCGGACGTTGGGAGACGGCATCACCGAAGGCCTGCGCAATCACGGCCGGTCAAAAAAAGACGCCGCGGCAGAATGTCAGCGCCTCTTGGAACGCTGCGGCCTCGAGGCAGCCTTTGCCGACCGGTATCCTCATGAGGTCAGCGGCGGTCAATGCCAGAGAGCGGCCATCGCCCGGGCCCTGGCCATTCAGCCTAAGCTGTTGATTCTCGATGAGGCCACGTCGGCCCTGGATGTAACCGTACAGGCCGACATCCTGTCCCTCCTCGATGAACTGCAGAAGGAATTGAAGATGTCTTATCTCTTCATTTCTCATGATATCGCCTTGGTTCAAGACTTCTGCGACCGGGTCATCGTCATGCACGACGGAAAGATCGTAGAGACGGGAACAGCGGAGGAGGTAATTCGCCATCCGCAGCAGGACTATACGAAGAAGCTCATAGACAGCGTACTATAAGGAGGAAATGCAATGAAATGGAAGAAACTGGCGGCACTCATGGTCGGTGCTCTGCTCTGCGTCGGAGCCATTACCGGCTGCGGCAATGATTCGGCCGGAGGTGGCAGTGGAAATAAGGTACTGACGATTGGCGACACGACCTTCAACAGCTCCAATGAAGAACCCGACGTCAACCCCCACAACGCCTACGCCGGCTGGGCCTGTATCCGCTACGGCATCGGCGAGACCCTGGTCAAGTACTCCGATGACATGGAGCTCCAGCCTTGGTTGGCGGTCAAGTGGGAAAACACCGATCCCTTGACATGGAAACTGACTCTTCGTGACAATGTCAAATTTTCCAGCGGCCGTGTAATGGATGCCGCTGCCGTCAAACAGTGTCTGGAACATCTGATTGCCAACAACAAACGGGCCCAACAGGACTTGAAGATTGCTTCTATTGAAGCAAATGGGCAAGAACTCATCATCAAGACGACAGAACCGAAGCCGGCCCTGCTCAATTATCTCGGCGATCCCTACGGCTGTATCATCGATGTCGACGCCGGCTTTGAAAACGGGATTGTAGCCGGTACGGGTCCGTATATCGCGACCGATTTAAAGACCGACGACCATCTGACCCTCAAGAAAAACGACAACTATTGGGGCGGCACGCCGAAGCTCGATAAGATTACGATCCGCACCATTACCGACGGCAACACCCTGGCCAATGCCCTCCAGTCTGGTGAAGTGCAGGCGGCTTACGGCATGGCTTATGAAAGCTACCCCCTCTTCCAAAATGACCAGTACAATATCTCCCAGATTTCTACGTCCCGCTGTTTCTTTGGCAAGATGAATTTCGATCCCGATTCAGTCTGCGCCGATCCGGCTGTCCGCAAGGCCATTGCCATGGGGATCGACAAGAAAAGTTTCGTCGACAAACTGTTGGAAGGAAACGGATTCCCGGCGAACGGCGTATTCCCGGCGGGCTCTGCCTTTGGCGGCGATAAGGTAACGACCGAAACCTACGATCCGGAAGGGGCCAAGAAAGTGCTGGAACAAGCCGGCTGGTCAGACACCGATGGCGACGGGATTCGCGAGAAGAACGGTAAGAAACTGGTCGTAAAATGGCTGACCTATCCGAGTCGTCAAGAACTGCCGCTGTTGGCCGAATCGGTCCAATCCACGCTAAAAGATATCGGCATCGCCGTAGATATCAACAACACTGCCGACAACAACCAAGTCGTCAAAGATCCGAAAAAATGGGATGTCTATGCCATGGCCAACGTCCAGGCTCCTACGGGAGATCCGGAGTACTGGTTCACCGTATTTGCCGTAAGCAATGCCACCAAGAACCAGGGAAAATATCACAGCGCCAAGTTGGATGCCCTGGAAGAACAACTGAGTCAAGAATTCGATCCGGCCAAACGCGCCGCCCTGGCCGTCCGGATGCAGCAGACCGTCCTTGACGATAACGCCTTTGTCTTCTGTTCGTTCTTGAAGATGAGCATGATTTCCAAGAAAAACGTCAAGAACTATACCTCCCATGCCTGCGATTACTATCAGGTCACGGCCGATTTGGACGTCGAATAAATTTGTACTTGTCTCCCGAAGTCGTGACAACGAAAAATCTATCCATAATAACCTCAAAACAGCCGTTTACGTCGCAAAGCGTAAACGGCTGTTTCATGTTGAAGTTCCAAATTAAGGACGACCCCGACACCCAGGTCCTTCGAGCTATTTTTATAAGATCATTCCGGTTCCTCTGCCAACAAGAAGTCAATGATATTCACATTGCGGATTCCATTGAAGTCTTTGATATACGTCCGGTCCATGGTTAGCACCACTTTTTCGTATTGATCGGGAATTTGCTGCAAAGGCGCAAGTTCCCGGTCCCTTGTCTTTTCATCCATGATACTGGCAGAAACCTGATAATATACCTTCCGTGTCGGTTTAGAAGCTATAAAATCGACTTCCAGATTCCCCAATTTACCGACCCCCACTTCATATCCGCGGCGCAGGAGTTCCAAATATACGATATTCTCCAAGACATGTCCATAATCTCCGCCGTGGAATCCCAGCAAGGCGTTGCGAAGGCCATTGTCCACTATATAGTATTTTTCCAATGTCTTGAGATACAGTTTACCTTTAATATCGTAGCGATCAGCACGATAAAAGATATAGGCATCCCGCAGCATTTTCAGGTAATTGTCGACAGTCCCGGGAGTGGTTTTCCGGCCCTGGCTCGTCAAGTATCCACTGATTTTACTGGTCGACACAGGATTACCGATATTATCCGCCAAAAATCGCACGATCTGCTCCAATAAGGCCGGATCTCGCACCGCATTGCGCTGCACAATATCTTTCATCAAAACCGTATTATAAATGCCGCTTAAAACCGTTTGAATGACATTCATATCCTGCGGCATGCCGGGAATAACAGGCATCCCGCCAAACTGTAAATATTGTTGGAAGGCCTCATCGATATGTTGTTTTTCATCCGGACGGAAATCCAAATACTCCCGGAATGACAAGGGATATACCTCGATCAATACATATCTCCCCGAAAGCAGCGTCGCAATTTCAGAAGAAAGCATCTTGGCATTGGATCCGGTCACATAGATATCGGCTTTCTGTTCTGCAAAAATAGAATTGATGGCTTTTTCCCAATTCTGAACGAGCTGGATTTCATCCAACAGCAAGTATACGTGCTCCTTCCCTGCCATCTGTTCCTGCAGAAGTTGATAAAGGGCACGATAGTCCTTCACATCGTCCCAGAGCATGAATTCAAAGTTGATATGGATGATGTGTTCCGGGGCAATGCCATCGTCAATAAGTTTGCGTTCCCATAAATCAAGCAGCGTTGACTTTCCGGCTCGACGCATTCCTGTCAAAACTTTGATCAAAGGCTGGTCCTTTAATTTTATGATTTTTTTTAAGTACAAGTCTCTATTTGTCATATCTTATCACCTTTTTATATTATATCATAAAAAGATATTTTTTAAAAAAGTTTTTATGTTATAAAAGAAAAACTTTTACAAAAGGCTGACGACTGTCGGTTCACTTTGAGAACTTTCAATAAAAAAAGAACCCTCACAAATCGCTTCACGTTGCGATTTATGAGGGTTGCTATTATTTATTCCCATTCAATGGTTGCAGGCGGTTTACTGGTGATATCGTAGACGATGCGGTTGATATGGTCTACTTCGTTTACGATGCGGCTCGAGATTTTATCGAGGACATCGTAAGGAATGCGGGCCCAATCAGCCGTCATGAAGTCTGTCGTCGTAACGCCGCGCAGGGCCAGGGTGTAGTCATAGGTTCTGAAGTCGCCCATGACGCCGACGGAGCGGTTATTGGTGAGGACAGCAAAGTACTGGTTGATGTCGCGCTGCATGCCGGCATTGGCGATTTCTTCGCGGAAAATAGCGTCGGCATCGCGGAGGATATCCAGTTTGTCTTTGGTGATTTCACCCATGACGCGGATAGCCAGGCCCGGACCCGGGAAAGGCTGGCGCCATACGAGGTATTCGGGAAGGCCCAGTTCAGCCCCGAGTTCGCGGACTTCGTCTTTAAAGAGGTTGCGAAGGGGTTCGATGAGGCCTTTGAAATCGACGACAGCCGGAAGGCCGCCGACGTTGTGGTGGCTCTTGATGACGGCAGCATCACCGGCACCGGATTCGATGACGTCGGGGTAAATCGTCCCCTGCGCCAGGAAGTCGACGGATCCGATTTTACGGCCTTCGTCTTCAAAGACGCGGATAAATTCTTCACCGATGATTTTCCGCTTCCGTTCGGGATCGCTGACGCCTTCCAGTTTAGAAAGGAAGCGGTCGGACGCATCGACGCGGATGAAGTTCATGCCGCTGTCTTTAAAAGCGTTTTCGACTTCGTCGCCTTCGTTCTTGCGAAGGAGGCCGTGATCGACGAAGATGCAGGTCAGCTGACTGCCGACGGCCTTAGAAATGAGGGCCGCAGCCACCGAGCTGTCGACGCCGCCGGAGAGGGCCAGGACGACTTTGCCGTCGCCGACCGTTTCTTTAATGGAGGCAATGGCCGTCTTGGCGTAGTTGGCCATGGTCCACGAGCCGGTGCAGCCGCAGACTTCAAAGAGGAAATTATGGATCATTTCCTTGCCGTGTTCCGTGTGGAGCACTTCCGGATGATACTGCATGGCATAGAGTTTTTTCGCCGGATTCTGCATGGCAGCGACCGGGCAGTTCGCCGTATGGGCTACGACTTCAAAGCCTTCGGGAATGGAGGCGACGTAGTCCTGATGACTCATCCAAACGACTTCTTTTTCCTGAAGGCCTTTGAATAAGGGCGATGCCGTATTGACGTCGATTTCCGTCTTGCCGAATTCCCGCATGGTCGCATGCTGGACTTCACCGCCTAAGGTTTGGGCCATGAACTGCATGCCGTAGCAGAGGCCGAGAACAGGCGTGCCGAGCTGGAAGACTTCGGCTTCGATCTTCGGTGCATTTTCTTCATAGACACTGCCGGGGCCACCCGTAAAGATGACGCCTATGGGCTGAAGTTCCTTGATTTTTGCAACGGCTTTATGATAAGGGTATACCTCACAATATACGTGATTTTCGCGGACGCGCCGTGCGATGAGCTGGTTGTATTGACCCCCAAAATCGACGACGATAACGAGTTCTTTGGTATCCATTATGGCCTCCTCGTGAATGACTTTTTTAGCAGCACAGCTGCCTAAATGATAAGATCATATAATTATACCACAGGACAGCGCCCATGCCTAGCCACAAAGGAGGCGATTACTTCCATTCCCGATACAAATCCTTTAAGATGCAGGCCCGGGTAATCATGCCGACGACGCGATGGTTGTCGACGACGGGCAGGATCTTCAAGTGTTCAATGACCATGACGGCGGCGACCTGTTCGATATCGGCTTTAGGCGTGGCGATCATGACGTCTTTGGTCATCAGCTTCTTACAGGGCTGATCGAGGAGGTTTTTAAATTCCTTGACGTACTTACAAATGCGGTTGGTGTACACTTTTTTGCCCATGAAAGGCAGGCGAGGCACGTGAGGCTTCGAGCTGCGATACATGAGGTCGGCACTGGAAATAAGGCCGATGAGATGGCTGTTTTCATCGACGACCGGTACGGCCAGGAGGCGATGTTTAATAAAAAGACGGAATACATCGCGAATGGGCGTATCCGCCGTAACCGATACGAACACCTTTTCCATGACATCCCGAACGAGGACGGCCGGTTGTTCTGCCGGCGCTTCCACCGTTTCAGCCGCTTCAGACGTTTCGACAACTTCTTCTTCGACGGGCAATGAGTCTTTCTTCATGTCTTCCGTCATCTTCTTCTCCCCCTTTTAATCTTCCCCGTATTCACGGTACAATTCATCGAGAATATTGCCGCGCGTAACGATGCCGACAATGTGTTTTTCTTCAACAATAGGAATGACCTTCAAGTGTTCGGCTACCATGACGCCGGCAATCTGTTCGACATCGGCATCGGGTGCTGCAATGATGACGTCTTTGGTCATCATGTCGTGGGCCGTGCAGGCCAAAAGTTTCTTAAAGCCCTTGTCGTATTCGCTGATACCGTTGTAATAGATGCTGGCACCGAGCAAATTGACGTAATGCGGAACGTGGGGCTTTACTTTCTTGTACAGCAAATCGGCGTCGGTTACGATCCCGACCAGTTCTTTCTTGTCATTGATGATAGGAATGGCCGTGATGTGATTCTTGACGAACAGATTGACTAAGTCAAACACAGACGTTTCCGGGCTTGCCGTGATAAAAGCTTTTTCCATAATATCGGATGCAGTACGTTTTGCCATATAGTATCACTCCTTTAAAAGAAAACGGCACGTATGTCGTCTTATATATCTATTATACTATAAATATTAGACATAAAGGGTTTGATTTCCTGCTATGAGGTGAAAAAATCTCTAAAGACCGTCCATTCACCGACGGCACTCACGCCAGAAGAGCCTCCGCAAGCTCCCCATCGAAAGGGGCTCGGTTCACGACGAGGGGCACTTCTCTTAAATAACTCCCGCTTCATGAAGACGGACAATCTCTTCCTCTGTCAGATGGACTATGTTTTTGAGGATATCGTCGGTATGCTGCCCCAAGGTCGGTGCCGGCCGAAAGGCCTTATCCTCGCAGCCATGGATTTTGATGGGAGTCCCCGGTACGGAAATCGTCTCCCCAATGGCAGGATCGTCAATATCCCACAGCATATGGCGCCGTTTTATGACCGGGTTTTCGCACACCCCCTTGGTATCGGCAATGCGGCCAAAGGGGATTTCGGCATCGGAGAGCTTCATTTCCAGTTCATCCAGCGTGTGCTGCCGGCTCCAGCCTTCAATAATCGGTTTCAATTCGTCCGGATAATGTTCGCAGCGCAGTTTATTATCGGCAAATCGCGGGTCATCGGCCAGCTCCGGTTTTCCCATAATCTGACACAAAGACCGCCAAAAGCGCTGGGTCCCGCAGACCAGGGCAAATTTCCCGTCGGCTGCTTCCAAAATATCGCAGGGAGCCACGGACAGATTTCGGTTGCCTACGGCTTCTACAATATCTCCGTTCAGTTCGTAGGACAGGGCCCCTGTTTCTAAAATAGAGAAAATCGTATCTAACATAGAAACATCGACACGCCGCCCCATGCCGGTCCGTTCCCGCTGGAATAGGGCCATGACGATAGCCAGGGACAAATAGGTCCCGGAATAGTTGTCGGCAATAGACGATCCTACTTTATACATATGGTCCTTTTCACCGGTCATGCTCATGAGTCCGCCCATGGCCTGGGCAATGAGATCATAACTGGGGAGTTCCGCTTCCGGACCGTCCAAACCAAAACCTGAAATCGAAGCGTAAATCAAGGACGGATTGATGTCTTTTAAGACCTCATAACCGAGCCCCAATTTTTCCAGGGTACCGACGCGGAAGTTTTCACAAAGGACATCGACTTCTTTGATTAATTTTTTGAAAATCTCTTTGCCCTCTTCCGTTTTCATATTGAGGGTCAGGCCAAACTTATTGCGGTTGATATAGGCATAATACCCGCTGGCACCATTTTTAAAAGGGGCCCAGCCACGGGACTGATCCCCCTTTCCCGGCACTTCCAGCTTAATGACCTCAGCCCCCTGATCGGCCAGATGCATGGTACAAAAGGGTCCGCTGTAGGCATGGGTCATATCGAGGACACGGACACCGGTCAAGGGCTTTGTCTTCACATCTGCCGACTGTTCTTTATGTTGTTCCATACAGATTCCTCCTCTTGATGGCACTTACTCAACCCGGCCATCGTATGAATCCCATTATAGATTTAGCAGCAGCCTCGGATGCTATGGAAAGGGGATTCTAATTGAGTAAAAAAAATAGTGGTGCCATGAGAATGCACCACTATTTCAAATGACTTACAACGTTCAACACTGCGAAAAAGAACCTTCTTCGACGGTGCAGAAATAAGGCCTTATTTTCCGCAGTACGCGATGACTTCGACTTCGACGAAGACGTCTTTGGGAAGATGGCTGATTTCGACGCAAGACCGAGCCGGCAGGGTCTTCTGGAAATATTTGCCATAGACTTCATTGACGGCGCCAAAGAAATTGATATCCGTCAAATATACCGTCGTCTTGACGACATTATCGTAGCTGAGACCGGCTTCTTCCAAGATAGCACCGACGTTCTTCATGCACTGTTCGGCCTGTCCGACGACGGTTCCGGCAACGACTTTGCCTTTTTCCGGGTCGATGGCGATCTGGCCGGATGCAAAGAGGAAGTCACCGGCTTTAATGGCCTGAGAATAAGGGCCTACGGCACCGGGAGCCTTTGTTGTGCTGATAACTTGTACTGCCATGTAAATGCATCTCCTTTAGAATGAATTATCATCTTTATTATACCTTAATCGCCATAAAAAAGCGATATGTTAGCCATTAGACAACGCCTTACGGTTCTTCATCGTTCTTAATCAGATGACCGTCTTGATCGTACTTCTTCTTGTTCAGGCCGCAGGCGAACCAGGCGATGATGACGGCTGCCATGTAGACCCACGACGAGAAGATGGACATCCGCGTATCGGGATTATAGAGCATGCCGATGGTGACCAGGACCAGGAACAGGATGCAGAAGTAGTTGGAATACGGATAGAGGGGCGATTTAAATTCGTGCTTAGCCATGACTTCCGGGCCCCAGGCCTTGCGGAAGTTCTTCTGGGCATAGGCCAGGACGAACCAGGCGACCATGCCCGGGAATACGGACGCGCTGTATAAGTAGAGGAAGAGCTTCGAATTCGGAATCAGGTAGTTCAAGATAACGCCGATAAACAAGACGATGATGGTAACGCTGATGCCGTTGCGGGGAACGCCGGACTTCGACAGTTTCAAGAAGCATTTCGGAGCCTGACCGTTCTGCGCTAACGTATAGATCATGCGGGCCGAGCTGTACATGCCGCTGTTACAGCCGGAAAGGGCTGCCGTGAGGACGACGAAGTTGATGATGGCTGCAGCCGACGAAATACCGACCTTTGCGAAGGTCATGACGAAGGGGCTGCCGATGTAGCTGACTTCGTTCCAAGGATAGATACAGAGAATGACGAAAATCGAGCCGATATAGAAAATAAGAATACGCCAAACGATATTATTAACAGCTCGTTTTAAAGTATGTTTCGGATTTTGAGCCTCCCCGGCCGTAATGCCTACCAGTTCGACGCCCTGGAAGGCCGCCGCAACGACGCACATAGCAGCCAGCATGCCGCCCCAGCCGTTCGGCATGAAACCGCCGTGTTCCCAAAGGTTACTGAAACCGACGGCGACACCGGCATTGCCGAAACCGAAGAGGATGACGGCACTGCCGACGATGAGCATGACGATGATGGTGACGACTTTAATGAGGGCGAACCAGAATTCAAATTCCCCGTAATACTTGACGGCCGCCATGTTGGCCACGGCGACGACGGCCATCCCGGCCAGGGCCGATATCCATTGAGGCAGCAAGGGGAACCAATAGTGGACGTAAATGCCGACAGCCGTGACTTCCGAAAGGCCGACGGCGACCCACAAGAACCAATAAGAGCAGGCCGTAAGGTAGCCGATAAAGGGGCTGATATACTTATGGCCGTAAGTTGCAAAAGAGCCGGTGACCGGTTCCTGATAGAGCATTTCACCCATGATACGCATGATAAAGAACATGACGACGCCGGTTACGGCATAACAGATGAGGACTGACGGCCCTGCCATTTGAATCGTATTGGCCGAGCCCATGAACAGGCCGACGCCGATAGTCCCGCCAAGGGCGATCATTTCAACGTGACGGGGCTTTAAGCCCCGTTCTAAGTTCTGCGCCCCTTCTTTATGGTCTTCCATTTCAAATTCCTCCTTATTTCATCATGACGAAGTAATGATTGTCGCGAAGGACATTCATCAGCTTTTCAACGTGCTTTTCATTGGCCGTTTCCAATTCCAGCGAAACCGCCGTCGTACCCATGCTGATGCCGTGCTGGCTCCGTTCGTGAGTAATGGAAAGGACGTTGGCACTCGTATCGGCAATGATCGACAGGAGCTTGACCAATTCGCCGGGAACGTCGGGAATGATGGTCTGGAAAAAGATCTTGCGCTGCGAGCGGATGAGGCCCTGATTGATGACCCGGGTCATGTTGTTGACATCGATGTTGCCGCCGCTTACCAGGGCTGCGACCTTCTTATTGCGGATGCCTGAAATCTTACCGTTCATGAGGGCTGCGACCGGTACGGCACCGGCCCCTTCGGCAACGGTCTTGCCTCGTTCGAGGAGGATCAGGATGGCACTGGCGATTTCCGATTCATCGACGGTGACGACTTCATCGACATATTTCTGACAGATGGAGAAGGTCAAATCGCCGGGCACCTTGACGGCGATCCCATCGGCTAAGGTTGCTTTTCCGTTATAGGCAATGGCTTGGCCGTTTTCAAGGGAAACTTTCATGGACGGCATGTTTTCCGTCTGGACGCCGATGACCTTGATTTTCGGATTGACGCTCTTAGCCGCTACGGCCAGGCCGGAAATGAGGCCGCCGCCGCCAATGGGGGCTACGATGGCATCGACATCGGACAGCTGTTCCATGATTTCAAGGGCAATCGTCCCCTGGCCGGCAATGACTTCCGGATCATTGAAGGGATGGACGAAGGTGTAGCCGTGTTCGGCTGTCAATTCAACGGCTTTGGCTGCCGCTTCATCGAAGAAGTCGCCGTGAAGGACGACGTTGGCTCCATAGCCCTTGGTGGCCGCAATCTTACTCAAGGGCGCATGTTTCGGCATGCAGATGACCGACTGACAGCCGTATTCGCTGGCCGCCAGGGCGACGCCTTGGGCGTGGTTTCCGGCTGAGGCTGCAATGACGCCTTTTTCCCGTTCTTCCGGCGTCAGCGATGCGACCTTATTGTAGGCACCGCGCAGTTTAAAGGAACCGGTCCGCTGAAGATTTTCCAGTTTTAAAAAGACTTTACAGCCTGCCAAATCACTGACCGAATTGCTGTACGACAGTCCCGTCTTTTGGGCGACTCCTTTCAGCCTCTCCTGGGCTTCTTGGATCATTTGTAGTGTTACTTGTTGTTCACTCATGTTGTTTGCTGCAAAGGCAGCGTCCCTCCTTTTAATTTATAATAATGCGTTTTTGCTATCTTTACTATACGCTTTCACCTGTCTATCGTCAAGAGAGTTACGTCCTCTTAATCCTTTTACAAGAGACATATGTTTATATATTAAGGATTTTCCCTTATTAATTTTACATAATTAGATTTTTATTATGCTAAATTATAAATATCAAAAATATTTTAACGATGTGTGATGATTCTGTAACATATTGGCAAAAAAATAAAGAGTCATCTCAATGAGACAACTCTTTATCGTCTTGGTGACCCCTACGGGATTTGAACCCATGTTCTCGCCGTGAAAGGGCGATGTCTTAGACCACTTGACCAAGGGGCCATGGCTCCTCAAGTAGGACTCGAACCTACGACAAATCGGTTAACAGCCGATTGCTCTACCAACTGAGCTATTGAGGAATAACTCATTTCGGCCGCTCCGACCGGAACAAGTGTTATTATACTAGAAGTCCATAGAAAAAGCAAGTACTTTTTTTATAAATTTCACAAACTTCCCCTTCCCGCTTCACGAAGGGCCGGATCGGGACGGCCCAGGAAGTGAAAGTAGGCAATGAAGCAATAGAGCAAGGCCAACAATCCGATGCCGGCTCCGACGTAACCGATATAAGGCAAGAAGCCGTAGGCCATGGTCCGGCCGCCGATCCAGGTTCCCAATCCGATGCCGACGTTGAAGATGCCGGAAAAGATGGACATGGCAACCGGCGTCGCTCCCGACGGGACCTGTCGAATGAGTTCGGCCTGGAAGGTTACATTAAACAAAGTCGACGAGCAGCCTAACATCAGGCAGACGGCCAGCATCCATTCCCATTGCGACGACGCCAGCTGCCACAAGGCGAGCATCAGGACCAGGCCGATGAAGCCCAGGCGGATGATGCCGTAGCGGTAGTGGTTGTAAAAATGAGAGAAAATATAGCTGCCCATAAGGCCGCTGACACCGAGGAGCATGAGCGTCGACGTAATGCCGTTAGCACTGAACTGCGCTACGAGCTTCAAGAAAGGTTCGATATAGCTGTAAACGGTAAAATAGGCCGTCGCAAACAGGACAGAGATCAAGTAGACGCTGACGACGAGGGGATTTTTTAAGAGCCTCGGCAATTCGTCCCGCGAAAAAGACGAATGACTGCGCTGGACCGGGACGAAACGGAACAAGTAGACCAAAACCAAGAGGGCCACGACGGTGATGCTGACAAAGGTCATGCGCCAACCGGCATAAAGGCCGATGACCCGCCCCAAGGGAAGGCCGAAGATCATGGCTACGGACGAGCCGGTAATGATCATGCTGAGGGCCAGGGGCCGATGTACCCTGGTGACTAAGCGGGCCGCCATGGGTGCCGCAATGGACCAGAAAACGGAGTGGGCACAAGCGACCAGGATACGGGCTGCGACCAGCATGGGATAGTTGACGGCAACCCCCGACAGGAATTGCCCTAGCGCAAAGACGCTGAGCGTCGCCAATAAGAGTTTCCGCAGTTCAATGCGGTAGAGTACCAGCATCAGCGGCAGGGACAATAAGGCCACCATCCAGGCGTAGATGGTAATCATGATGCCCGTCTGGTCTTCGGTCATCCCGAAGGACTGGGAAATATCGATGAGCAGCCCGATGGGCATGAATTCCGATGTATTGAAAATAAAGGCCGATACGGTAAGCCCTAAGAGGGGCAGTACATATTTTAAAGGAATAGTGCGAAGCATGAGGGTCCTCCTTTTTGCAAAATTGAACTTCTTTATGGTACTCGCCGTCCCTGTAAAAGTCAAGATTGTTTGGTATGCAAAAAAAAGAAACCTGCCATGAGACAGGTTTCTTTAAGGAGAGTACAGTCAGTGTATTCTAACCGGACGATCTTACATCATGCCGGGCATGCCGCCCATACCGGCCGGTGCTGCCGGGGCTGCCGGAGCCGGTTCCGGTTTGTCAGCAACCAAGGTTTCCGTCGTGAGGACGAGAGCTGCGATGGAAGCTGCATTCTGAAGAGCCGTACGGGTTACTTTGGCCGGATCGACGATACCGGCTTTAACCATATCGACATATTCTTCTTTAAGGGCATTGAAGCCTACGCCGTCTTCCGAGGATTTAACCTGAGCGACGATGACCGAGCCTTCGAGGCCGGCATTTTCAGCAATCTGACGGAGCGGAGCTTCAACAGCGCGTTTGACGAGGTTGATACCGGTCTGAATGTCGCCTTCTTCTTTGAATTCGTCGAGGGCCGGGAGGATGTCGATGAGCGTCGTGCCGCCGCCCGATACGATACCTTCTTCAACAGCTGCGCGAGTAGCGTTGAGGGCATCTTCGAGGCGATATTTCTTATCTTTCAATTCGACTTCCGTAGCAGCGCCGACTTCGATGACAGCGACACCGCCGGACATCTTAGCCAAACGTTCCTGGAGTTTTTCTTTATCGAAATCAGACGTCGTGTCAGCGATCTGAGATTTGATCTGAGCTACGCGTTCTTTGATGGCCTGAGCATCGCCGTGGCCTTCAACGATCGTCGTTTCATCTTTGGTTACGCGGACCTGGCGAGCCGTGCCGAGGTCTTCCATGGTAACGCTGTCGAGTTTACGGCCGACATCTTCTGTGATGACCGTAGCACCCGTAAGGGTTGCAATATCCTGAAGCATCGCTTTGCGGCGGTCGCCGAAGCCCGGAGCCTTAACGGCAACGGCTTTGAAGGTGCCGCGGAGGCGGTTGACGACCAAGGTAGCGAGGGCTTCGCCTTCGACGTCTTCAGCGATGATGAGTAGTTCTTTGCCGGACTGAACGACTTTTTCGAGGACCGGGAGCATTTCCTGGATCGAAGCGATCTTGCGGTCCGTAATGAGGATGTACGGTTCGCTCATGACAGCTTCCATCTTATCCGGATCGGATACCATGTACGGGGAGATGTAGCCGCGGTCGAACTGCATGCCTTCGACGACGGAGAGCTGCGTGCCCATGGTCTTCGATTCTTCAACGGTGATGACGCCGTCTTTGCCGACTTTTTCCATAGCGTCTGCAATGAGGCCGCCGACTTCTTCGTCACCGGCAGAAATGGAAGCTACCTGTGCGATGGAAGCTTTGTCGGAAACGGGGATCGAACGTTTCTTGATTTCTTCGACGAGTTTCGCCGTAGCTTTTTCGATGCCGCGTTTGAGGATCATCGGATTGGCACCGGCAGCGACGTTACGCATGCCTTCTTCGATCATAGCCTGAGCCAGAATCGTAGCCGTCGTCGTACCGTCACCGGCTACGTCGTTGGTCTTGGTAGCGACTTCTTTGACGAGCTGAGCGCCCATATTTTCAAAGGGATCTTCCAATTCGATATCGCGGGCGATGGTAACACCATCGTTGGTGATCGTCGGAGCCCCGAATTTTTTATCGAGAACGACGTTGCGGCCTTTGGGCCCCAAGGTAACTTTTACGGCATTTGCCAAAGCGTCGACGCCTTTGCCGAGGGCACGACGTGCATCTTCATTGAACAAAATCTGTTTTGCCATCTTTAACACACTCCTATATAAAAGATCAGTAGTTTTTCAGTAGTTGTAATCTATTAGATAATAGCCAGAATGTCGCGTTCGCTGACGATTAAATAATCGGTGCCTTCGAATTTGACTTCCGTACCGGCATATTTCGAGAAAATGATTTTATCGCCAACTTTAACATCCAATGCAAGGCGTTTCCCGTCATCCAGAAGCTTGCCCGAACCGACGGCGATGACTTCACCCTGACTCGGTTTTTCTTTAGCGGTGTCCGGTAAAAAGATACCGCTTGCAGTTTTTTCTTCTTGTTCCAATACGCGGATAACGACGCGATCTCCTAACGGTTTTAACATTGTATATTCCTCCTTAGACGTAAGTTGCTAGTCTTTATCAGCACTCTTCACTTCTGAGTGCTAACTTACAATATATATATTAGCCATTAAAGGTGAAAAAGTCAAGGCTTGGGCCTCAACTTTTTCTTTAATGGCTTTATTTTTTTTGACCTTTTATCTTTTCCGCTCCGGCAATGACCGATTCGGCCACTGTTTTCAAGGGTTTACGGTTCTTCATGCTGTATTGCTGGAGGCGCCGGTAAGCTTCGTCTTCGGAAATATGATATAAGTCCATAAGGCATCCCTTAGCTCGATCGACGGCCTTGCGGGTTTCGATCCGGTCGTTCATCTCTTCCAGCTGACGAGCCGCTTCCCGCTGGCGGCTGAATTGGGCCATGGCGATTTCAATGGCCGGAAAGAGGTTGACCGGGCTCACCGGTTTTACCAGGTAGCCGAGGACCCCCGAGTCTTTGGCTTTATCGACCATATCCTCCTGACTGTAAGCCGTGAGGAGCAGCACCGGTGCCAACCCTTCATGACCGATCATGCGGGCGGCATGGATACCGTCCAGGCGCGGCATCTTAATATCGAGTAAGACGATATCCGGCTTTTCTTTGCGCACCAATTCCAGTGCTTCCAAGCCGTCTGCCGCTTCACCGACGACGGTATGGCCGGCATCTTCCAGCATTTCACATAAATCCATTCGAATAATCGATTCATCGTCCCCTATTACAATGCGATACCCCATGGTTTAATCTCCCCTCTTTGACAATGGAAAGCGAATGACCGCCGCCGTCCCCTGCGGCTGCGCCTTAGAAAAAGCAATCGTTCCGTGCAGATCTTTTTCGATCAGCGTTTGCACAATGGCCAAGCCGAGATGTCTCCGGTTCGTGTCCTTAGCCGTCTGATCCATACCGACGCCGTCGTCACAGACGGTAATGACGCAAGATTCTCCTTCACAGCGAATCGCAATGGAAATCACGCCGTCCGACCGGCCTTCAAAGCCGTGGATGATGGCATTGGTAATGAGTTCATTAAGGATCAGGGCCAGGGACGTGACGACATCGGAAGAAAGGAGCAGCTTTTGGCCGGAAAACTTCGTTTCGACGCGGCATTCCTTGCTGACCAGACTGTGGGCCAGGAGGTTAAGCAATTTCTGAGCGACGTCGGACAAATTGATGTTTTCATCGTCGTCATAGGACAGGGTCTCATGGACCAGAGCAATGCTCAGGATCCGATTCAGGCTCTCCTTTAAGACGTCCCGTGCTTCGTCGCTGGCCGTCCGCCGCATCTGCATCCGCAGCAGGCTGGCAATGGTCTGCAAATTATTTTTGACGCGGTGGTGGATTTCCTTGATGACCGACGTTTTGACCATCAATTCCGCTTCTTTGCGATGGAGTTCGGTCCGTTCCGTCAAGATGGAAATGACCCTCCGCACCTTGCCGCGCTGCAAAATAGGAATGACCCGCCGCGATACGACGGCATCGCCGACAGTGATATCGTCCGCCAGGCCGTTGGCCTGGGCCAAGACCTGTTTGCCGCCGGTCACATCGAGGCTGGTATTGTAAATATTGGTCCCCGTAATGATCCCGTGCTGACCGCACATGTGGAGGATACTGTCGGCCATGTCGTCGGCATAAATGACGATGCCGTTGCAGTTGACCAGGACGACACCGTCCTGAATCGATAAGGGCCGGTACATGGAATGAAAATCCATCGGCACTTGGAGGGAGAGAAACGCCGTTTCCGTCAATAATTCCCGGTTATCCTCGACGACGCCGACAAAGGCGATGACGGCAATGGTGATGCCGCCGTTATCGACAAAGGGATAGGCCACGATGGGCGCTGTACGGCCGTATTCGATTTCCTTTTCCCCATGCATAGCCTTGCCGTCTTGAAAGACCTGATAGTTGAAAGGTTCTTCATAATGAGAAAAGACTGTCCCCGGTTCGGCCAGCTCATTTTGCCGCCCCTTCTGCAACAGCGGCGTCCGATGAGCGGCCAGGACCAGCGTCCCCTTACGCCGGCCGGGCACGTAGACGAAGAGCTCCCGGTGCGACAAGTCGCTGGCAAACTGCAGCAGCTCTTCACTATTTTGTAAGATATGGATCTGAACCGGCGACAGCGTGCTGGCTGTCCGGCAAATGGGTGCAAGTGCAGTCACGAAAATCCCCCCAGTACGGCCTTAAAGATTATTCCCCGGTAATCGGCAGGGCCGGTTTCGCATTGAGTGTCAAATCGGCAAAGCAGCCGGCCTGGGCCATATAGTAAGCCCGGCAGCCGATCATGGCTCCGTTGTCGGTGCAAAGGATCGGATCGGGATGGTAAAAGGCATAGCCCTTTTTATCGCAGGACTCCTGCATGGCCGCCGACAGGCAGCCATTGGCAGAGACGCCGCCGGCCAGGACGATTTTTTTGGCCCGGCTGTATGAAGCAGCATCCATCGTCTTTTCCACCAAGGTTTCGACGACGGTCTTTTGGAAGCTGGCGGCGACGTCAGCAGCATTATAGGACTCGCCCCGCTGTTCCTGGGTATGAAGATAGTTGAGGACGGCCGATTTCAAGCCGCTGAAGCTGAATTCAAAGTTATGCCGTTCATGAAGAGCTTTCGGAAACTCAATGGCATCGGGATTGCCGTCTTTGGCCAGCTTTTCAATCTGCGGACCGCCGGGATAGGGATAGCCCATGACCCGGGCAATCTTGTCGAAGGCTTCGCCGGCCGCATCGTCGCGGGTCTGGCCCATGAGCTTGAAGGAGTTATAGTCATTGATCTGGACGAGCTGCGTATGGCCGCCGGAAACGACGAGGGCCAAAAAGGGCGGTTCCAGTTCGGGATGACTGAGGAAGTTGGCAAAAATATGGCCTTCCATGTGGTTGACGCCGACCAAGGGTTTATCGGCAGCAAAGCTGATGGCCTTGGCTGCAGCCACGCCGACTAAGAGGGCGCCGACCAAGCCCGGGCCGTAGGTGACGCCGATATGGTCGATATCGTCGAGGGTGACCTTGGCCGTATCGAGGGCTTCTTTGATGATGGGCATGACGTATTCGATGTGTTGACGCGAGGCGATTTCCGGTACGACACCGCCGAATTTCCGGTGGATCGGTACCTGCGTCGATATGATATTGGAGCGAATGTGACGGCCGTCTTCGATGACGGCAGCCGACGTTTCGTCACAACTGGTTTCGAGTGCTAAGGTATACATAGATTTCATCCTTTTTTCTATAATAAATGGCTGAGCCATCGATAATTTTCTTTGGTGCAGTTCATAATGTAAGCATCTTCTACAGGCTGAGAATAATAGCCCTTGCGAATGGCCGTCTTTTCGTAGCCCAGCTTTTCATATAAGGCAATGGCGGCCCCATTCGACAGGCGTACTTCCAAGAAAACGGAGCGGCAGCCGTCATGAAACAGAGCTTCCATAGCTGTCCGCAGCAAGGTTTCGCCGTAGCCGAGGCCTCGTGACGACGGATGGACGGCGATGTTAGCCAATTGACCTTCGTCGGCAATGAGCCACAGATCGGCATAGGCTGCCACCGTCCCGTCGTCCCCTTCCAAGACGTAATAGCGGGCGACGCGATTATCGAATTCAGCCCGCAGGGATTGGTGAGACCAGGGGGAAGAAAAGGACGCCTCTTCAATGGCGATGATGTCCGGCAAGTCCTGAATCACGGCCCTTCTGATCGTTACTGACATGGTGCGCTGCCGTGCCGTTTTTCCCAGAGGACTTCGGCTTCACTGCGGCGAAGGTACGACGGAGTCAAGGTCATGCAGTCGTCGTAATCACCGGCGGCAAAGCGGACGTTTGCCCCGAGGGCTACGCTGCCGGCACGGGGAATGACCATCGTCGGCGGTGCCATGCGGAAAAGATCGGTCCGGCCTTCGATTTTCCCCCGCCCTTTTAAGGAGCCGTCGCCGCAGAAGACGACGGGATGTCCTTCGCCTTCCAGGGTATCCAACACTTCTGTGAGCGGTGCGATATAAATGTCTTTTTCCGTCACCAGCTTCGTCCGATCCCAGCGGTAGACGCCGGCGTAGACGTTGCCCTTTTGGGCATCGATCAAGGTGCATACCCGGTCGGATGTACCGACAAAATTATAGGCCAGGCTGATAGGGGTGGTCACGCCGACGATGGGAACATTCCAGGCAAAGGAAAGCCCCTTGGCCGTCGCAAGACCAATGCGCAGGCCCGTAAAAGAACCGGGGCCGACGGACACGGCCACGCCGTCGATTTGAGATTTCGTAACCGAGGCTTTGGCCAGCATGTCGGCAATATGGGGCATGAGCTGTTCTGAATGGGTCAGCCGTGCCTGAATCGTAAGTTCAGCCCGCAGGGTGTCTTCGTGGAGCAAGGCGACACTCGATACGAGGCTCGATGTTTCAATGGCTAAGAGCATATTTCTGTACCTCATTTTCTATAGACTGCCAGCGATTTCCTGAAAAGTCGAAGTGAAACAAGCGTTCCGTCGGGCTCATCTTTTCAATCGTGACGACAGCTGCATCGTCAGGCAGGCGGTCCGGGAATTTTTCAGACCATTCGATGACCGTGACACCACTGTCGATATAGTCTTCAAAGCCCAGATCATCGAGTTCATATTCTTCTTCCAAGCGATAAAAATCGAAGTGCTGAAGAGGAATTTTATTTTCATAGTAATTTAATAATGTAAAAGTCGGGCTGACGACGACATCGTCAATCCCCATCCCCTTGGCAATGCCTTGGACAAAGTGGGTCTTGCCGGCGCCCAGGTCACCGCGCAGAGCCAAGACAGAACCGTCTGTCAGCAAGGGGCCTAAAAAGGCGCCGAGGGCGATGGTTTCTGCCTCGGAGTTCGTTTTAATATCGATCGACATAGGTTTATCTCCTCTCAAAGTGATCCCAGCCCTTGGGCAAGAGGACCGACTCTTTCCCGTCATGCTGCAGCAGTACTCGCCCGACGCCTGCGCGGACAGTACCGATAGGCGTAACGTCGGGATAGTCGGCTTTAAGGGCTTTAAAATCATCAGGGGCCATGGTGAAGACCAATTCATAGTCTTCGCCGCCGTTAAAGACGAAGTTCAGCAGGTGTTTACCCGATTCGCCAGACCAGGCCTTCAATTCCGCACTGGTCGGAACGGCACTACCATCGATGACCAGTTCCACGCCGCTGGCTTTTGCGATTTCATTGGCTTCACTGGCAAGGCCGTCACTGATATCGTTGAGACTGTGGCAGCCATGCTTTACTAAAAGGCGGCCTAATTCGATGCGCGGCACCGGACATTGATGGGCCTTTTTCAAGGATTCGTAGCCGCCCTTTCCTTGGAGCAGTACGTCGAGACCGCCCGAAGAGTCGCCGACCGTATGCGAGACGGCAATGATATCCCCATCCTTGGCGCCGCTGCGCCGCAGGGCTTTTCCGGCTTCGATTTCACCGAAGGCAGCGACGGTGATGACGGCACCTTCTTTCGCCATGACCGTATCGCCGCCGAGGATATTAACTTCATACTGCCGGCAGATATCCTTGATACCGCGATACAGTTCGACGACATCATCGATTTCCATGGATGATGTCAAGGCCGTCGACAAGACGACCTGCGTCGGGACGGCTCCCATGGCTGCAATATCGCTGAGATTGGACGCTACCGATTTAAAGCCGACGTCATACCACTGGGCCGTCTTTCCAATAATGAAGTGGCTGTTTTGGACCATCGTATCGATGACCGTTACCTGCTGCCAGCCCGGCGTCGTCCGGTAGACAGCGCCGTCATCACCGATGCCGATGACGACATTTTCCGGATGATATAAGGTATTTTCTTTGATAATATCGATTAAGCCGAATTCTCCGACATCTGAAATTTTCATGATAAAACCTCCCGGTCTTTATGCTTCATACGAAATTCCATGGTCTTCGCACCATTTCTTGGCTATCTTTTCAAATTCCATCTGCTGGAAGGTGTACCAATACTTGACGAGTCCCATATTCCGCAGTTCCTGTTCGAGCTGGCTTAAGGACTTGCCGGCTTCGATAGAAGCAGCAAAAGCTGCACGCTGGTCGGCATCCTTCATCATAGGAACAAAGCCCTTTATCATTTCGGGCAGATCCAAATCGGCCTGCGTCGGCAGTTTGATATAGTCGTCAGGATGAGCCGCTACGTCATTGTCGGTCGGTTCATTCCCGGGAATTTCAGTCACCAAGGTCAATTTGCCGTCATCTTTATGTACATAGAATTTAAGGTACGGATTATTTAATTCAAAAGCTTTCAATAAGTCTTCCAATTGAACTTTCATCGAGTATACATCCCTTTCATCTGATCCAACGTATTTACTTATTATAGCATGGATAGGACACTGTCAAAAGGAAAAAAGATTCGTAAAAAAGCCATCAACAAAATGTTGATGGCTTTTGATGGTGACCCGGTAGGGATTCGAACCCTAGACCTACTGATTCGTAGTCAGTCACTCTATCCAGCTGAGCTACCGAGTCATGTGGGAATGAAGGCGAACCTTCATTCCATTTTTTGTGGCAGGGGCAGAAGGAATCGAACCCTCAACCAATGGTTTTGGAGACCACTACTCTACCAGTTGAGCTATACCCCTACAAAAATCAGCGGCTTCCTATCCTCCCAGGGGGCCTCCCCCCAAGTACTTTCGGCGTTTGCGGCCTTAACTGCTGTGTTCGGCATGGGAACAGGTGGATCCCCGCAGCTATCGCCACTGAATTTGTTTCAGGATTCGTATCC
>NZ_LUGJ01000012.1:0-70100 GCF_001682955.1 Megasphaera sp. DISK 18 | reverse complement strand
TTGACGGGTAGCAGTTCAAAGTGTAACCGGAGAGTTTTTTTTATTTCATGAAATTCGTCGTCTTAAGCCACTGACGAACGGCATCGGACGTTTCACCCATCTCGTCATGACGGAGGACGAAGCCTTCATAGACGTCCGCGTCGGGCTCGAGTGCGGCAATGTCTTCGACGGTATCGACAAAATCACTGTCCCCGGACGAAGCCACGGCATACAAGGCCTTCCCGGAAAAATCGTTTTCCGTCAAAAAGGACGTAACCGGTGCCGGCAGGGCATCCCACCAAATGGGATAGGCCAAAACGACCGTATCGTAGCGGCTCATATCACCGACGTGGCTTTTCAGTTCCCGCTTTTCATCGCGGGCAGCCGCCGCCTTTTCATCACGAATCATGGCATCGTAGTCGGCGGAATAAGGCTTTTCGGCCAGGATGGAAAAGACGTCGCCGCCGGTTTCCCGGGCGATTTCGTTGGCAATCATGGCATCATTTCCAATGATTTCACCGTCTTTTACATTGAGGCTGGCCGACGTCATGACGTCGTATTCCTTGGAATGAATGGCTTGGGCATCTGTATTATCGGGATACGTAAAATAAGCAATGAGGACGCGGCGGGGATTCCCCTGGCCGTTATGGACGACAGCCGTCGAAACCGGCTTCTTTTCATTTTGGGCAAGGGTCTCCCGATGAGTATCGTTATCAGTCCGTGCCGGACCTCTGGCACAGGCGGACAGAAGGAGTGTTAACACAAGAGTCCCCACGAGGACAGAAGCACGTTTTATCATAGAGAAATCCCCCATCAGTTAATTTCTTATCTATATTTTATATTATACGATAGTAAGATTCCCTTGTAAAACAACAGTCTGTGCCAACCGGATTCTCCGATGCCAAAAAGGCCTGCATCGAGACGATGCAGACCTAAATAGAAACTATGATTTTTTTACTTTAAACCAGGCGGCGTACATCGTCGGCAGGACCAAGAGGGTCAGGACGGTAGCCACTAAGAGACCGCTGGCAATGGCCACGGCCATGGGCCCCCAGAAGACACTGGTCATCAAGGGAACCATGCCTAAGATAGCCGCCGCGGCCGTCAGCATGATGGGCCGAAAGCGCAGGATGGCCGAGTCGATGATCGCGTGCCACGGGTCTTCGCCGGCAGCCATATGCTTTTCGATCTGGTCGAGGAGGATAATCGAATTGCGGATGATGATACCCCCTAAAGCCAGGATGCCGAGGTAGGCTACAAAACCCAGGGACTCTCTAAAGAGAAGCATCCCCAGGGAGACCCCGATGAGTCCCATGGGCGCCGTAATGAGGGTCAGTCCCATAAGGGGCAGGCTCCGGAGCTGGAACATGAGCAAGGTCATGATGATGATGACCATGACCGGCACGGGACCCAAGAGATATTTCAAGGATTTTTGGCTGTTTTCCAGAGAGCCGTCCACTTCCACCGTGTAGCCGAAAGGCATATTGTCACGAATGTCGGCGATGGAATCGTAAGCCTTTTGCGTCGCATCGTCAGCGGTTCCCGACTTGATGCCGCCGTTAATGGTAACCGTCGGCTTTAAGTTGCGGCGCCAAATGAGGCCGTCTTCGCCTTGATAGGAAATGCGGGCGATCTGTTCCAAGGGAACGTAGCCGGCTTGGCCGACGTAGACCGGCAGGCTCCGGATGGCTGAAAGATCCTTGCGGTCCTTATCGTCGAGGCGAAGCTGAATATCGATGGTCTTATCCGGTGCATAGTACTGAGCCACTGTCGCCCCGGACAGTTCCGTATACAGGGTCTGGGCAATATCCTGACCGGAAATCCCCATGGCCCGCAGTTTATCCTGGTCGAGCTCGACGTGCATAACCTTATCTTTCTGATCCCAGTTGAGGAAGACATTTTCCGTATTCGGGTCTTTGGCAATGCGGGCGGCAATCTCTTCGGCATAGGCTTTGACCTTGTCCTTATCGTAACCCGATACGCGCATCATGATGGGATAATCCGACGGCGGCCCCAAAGAGATGTGCTTAATATTGCTGCGGACGTTGGGGAACTTATCGGCCAGCTCCGTCTTCAAGGAGGATGCCAATTCTTCCCGCGATTCCGTATCCTTGGCGACGACGACGAACTGGGCGTAATTATCGGCCGGAAGGACAGGCTCGACAGTCAGGACGAACCGCGGTGCCCCTTGGCCGACGTGGTACGAGTAATTTTTTAGTTTATCCTGCTGACCGTCGAGGTACCGGGCCAACCGGGACGCTTCTTTCTGGGTCGCTTCCATAGAGGATCCCTCGGGCAGGGTCATTTCAACGATCAGTTCCGGCCGCAGGGACGGCGGAAAGAATTCTTTCGGAATGAAATAGGTCAGTCCGACGGAAAGGACGAAGGCTGCAGCTGTCCCGCCGATAACGATGACGCGATGGGTCAGGCACCAGTTCAGGACCTTGCGGAAAAAGACGTAGAACCGACTGGTATACAGCTTTTCCGGGTCCTCGCCCTCTTTCTGTTTGGGCTTGATGAGGTAGTAGCCAAAAAGTGGCGCTACCATGACCGATACGATCCACGACAGGACCAAAGCTGCCGTGATAACCGGAAATAGGGCTTTACAAAATTCAGCAGCTGCGCCATCGGAAAAGGCGACGGGAATGAAGCCGGCGCAGGTAATGAGGGTCCCGGTCAGCATGGGCTTGGCCGTAGCCCGAAAGGCGTAGCAGGCCGCGTCGATGCGGCTCCTCCCTTTTTCGAGCTGGACAGTCATCATTTCGACGGCGATGATGGCGTCGTCGACGAGGAGGCCCAAGGCGATAATGAGGGCCCCTAAGGATACCTTATGAAGGTCGATACCGGTGATTTCCATGACGCAGAAGACGCCCGTAAGGACCAAGGGAATGCAGAAGGCGACGACCAGACCCGTCCGCAGGCCCAGGGTGATGAAACTGACGACGAGGACGATGGCGATGGCTTCCCACAGGGTTTCCGTAAAATCACTGATGGACTCTTTGACGATCTGGGGCTGGTCCGAGACCTGGTTCATTTCCATGCCGGCCGGAAGGTCGGCTTTGACGCTGGCTTCAAGCTTTTTCAGGTTTTCGCCGAGCTTTAAATTGTTGCCGCCGTCCTTCATGGACAGGGCGATGCCGACGGCGGGCTTGCCGTTATAGAACATCTTAGGGTCGGCCGGTTCGGTATAACGCCGTTCGACGGTTGCGATGTCGCCTAAGCGGAAGACGCGGCCGTTGGCATTGATGGGCAGATTGCGGATGCCTTCGACGTCCTTAAAGACGCCGGACAGGCGTAGATAGACGTTGTCCGACTCGGTGCTCACCATGCCGGCCGGCGTCATCTCATTTTGGCCCTTGACGGCATTGGCGATGACCGTCGGCGGAATGCCCAGTTCGGCCAGTTTGGCATTGGCCACTTCGATATAGATTTTTTCTGACTGTTCACCGACGAGTTCGACTTTGCTGACGTCGTCGACGTTCATCATCATGCGGCGTATCTTTTCGGCTTTTTGCCGCAGTTCTTCATAAGAATAGCCGTCGCCCGTCAGAGCATAGATGGAGCCGAAGACGTCGTCGAAGCGGTCGTCATAGTACGGACCGTAGACGCCGTCGGGCAAGTCTCGTTTGACGTCTTCCGTCAAGTTGCGGACTTCATGCCACGTATCGCGGATGCTGCTCTGGGGCGCCTTATCGTCTAAATTGACGTAAATGACGGACTGACCCGGCCGGGAATAACTTTTGAGGTAATCGAGGTGCGGCGTATCCTGAAGTTTCTTTTCAATCTTGTCGGTCACCTGTTCTTCCATCTGTTCTGCCGTAGCTCCGGGCCAGGCAACAGAGACGACCATGGTCCGCACGGTATACGTCGGGTCTTCCATCCGGCCCAATTTGATATAGGAAAAGACGCCGGCAATGGCCACGAGGATGATGAAATACCAGACTAAGGCCCGGTTACGGAGGGATACTTCTGATAAGTTTCTCATACATCGTCCCCCTCAATGCGGACTTTTTCGCCGGCCCGTAATTTATGGACGCCGGCCGTAACGACGATATCCCCTTTTTGAAGGCCTGTGACCTTGACGCTGTTGTCGCCAAAGGTTTCAACGGACACATTTTTCAGGGACAAGGTCTTGTCTTTACCGACGACCCAGACCTGAGGCGTACTGCCGGTCTGATAGATGGCCGAGAGCGGCAGTACGACCGTATCGGCGGCAGCCTGTTCTTCACCGGCATTGGCAACCGATGCCGTCATGCCCAATTGCAGGCCCTGAGGCGGGTTTTGCAGGGTAATATTGACTTCATAGGTCCGCGATACGGCATCGGCCATAGGCGCCACTTCGCGGACGACGCCGGACACGGTCTGGTTCTGAAGGGCCCAGAAGGACACGGTCACGGCTTTTCCGACAGGAAAATCGGAAAGTTTATTTTCCGGTACGTTAATGGTGACTTCTAAATCGCCGTCATGGACTAAGGTAACGACAGGCTGGCCGGCCGGGACGACCTGCCCCACTTCGGCAGTGACGGCAGCGATGACGCCGTCGGCATCGGCCGTAAGCTGGGTATAAGACAACTGATTGTCCTGGGCCTGCTGACCGGCCTGAGCTTGATTATACTGGGCTGCTGCCCGGTCATAAGCCGTCTGGAACTGATCGAGATCGGCGGCACTGACAGCATCAGCGCTGTAGAGTTCCTGGTAACGCTTTAGATTAGCCGCCGCCAGCTGGAGCTGTGCCGCTGCCGCGTCGACCTGAGCCTGAGACTGGTTGACGGCCTGCATGATGTCCTTGGGATCGACGGTCATCAAGACGTCACCGGCCTTGACCCGCGTGCCGAGCTGGACGTTGCGCGTCGTAATCCGGCCGCCGGCCTGGAAAGAGAGCTTACTTTCATAGCGCCCTTTTACCGTCCCCGAATAGGTACCGGCCGTACTGTCATTCGTTTTTCCGACTTCCATAGTCTTTACCAATTGATCCGGTTCGGCCGCGGTCTGCTCACTGCCGCAACCGGCTAAAGTCACGGCCGCCACGATGGCAGCTGCGGCGAGGATGTACTTCATATGCCACCCTTTCATCGTATCATCTCCCCCTTTTTCTTCACAGCGCGTATATCGGCTTCATCAGCCCGCTCGGCAATGGCGTGCAGCATGGTAAGCAGCTCATCGCGCTTCGTTTCATCAAAACCTTCTACGAGATAGGTAATCCAGGTTTCTAAAAATCCCGCTAACTCCCCTTGAATATCCCTGGCCTTAGGCGTCAGATAGATAAACTTAAAGCGCCGGTCGCCGTCCTTTTGGCGGCGGCAGACGTAGCCTTTCTCTTCCAAGGTTTTCAGGCTGCGAGCGACGAGGGCCTTATCGGCTTTCATTTCGTTACAGAGCTCGCTTTGGCTGGAGCCGTCGAAATCATAGAGGGTCATGAGGGTCACGTATTCTGAATAAGACAGGTTCCAAGGCTGACAGGCTTCGGTAATATAGGCCTGGGACCGCATATTGATGACCCCGAAATCGTGACCGACACATAAGTAATTCATCTTATTGTCCCCTTTATTAGTTGATTGAATCAACCATTTTCTTATAGTATAGCAAAGGGATTTGCCAAAAGCAAGAAAAAAAGAGGATGCCCTTACGAAGGCAATCCTCTTATATCTGTATTATTTTCCTAATTTTTCAGCCATGGCGGCCAATTTCGACCCGATGACGGGCAGTTTGGCAAGGTCCGTTACGGAAACGGCCCGGAAGGCAAAGATGCCGATGAGATAGACGACGGCAGCCGCCGTCATGGCCATGATGGTGGCCAACGTATTCCCTACCAGGTTGAGCAGGCTGTGGTGGATGATCCAAGCCGTACCGGCCATGGCAGCACCCGACAGGAACAAGCGGCCGACATAGCCCCACTGGACGCCGTAGCCGACGAAGCGGCGGGCAAAATAGAGGTTCAAGGCTGTAGCTACGGCTAAATCGGCATTGGTCGCCCAAGCGGCCCCGACTTCACCGAGCCAGGGAATGGCCGTCAGATGCCAGCTCAAGAAAATCTTAATGACAGCTGCAGCGGCCATATTGTAGAGCGGCACGGCCGTCCGTCCCATGCCCTGTAACAGGCCGCTGGTAATCTGCTGGAGGCCGACGAGAAAGACCGAAATAGACAGGACGCCGATAGCAGGACCGGCAGCCGGCGTAGCATACAAGAGACGTGAAATAGGAACGGCTAACACGGCTAACCCTAAGCAGGCCGGGATGGTAATGACGTTGGCAATGCGCATCGCCGTATGAGTCCGGGACAGGACGACGTCCCTTCTCCCCTGGGAAAAGGCCGCTGAAACGGCCGGTACTAAGCTGGTCGCCAAGGAAATCGTCAAGATTGCCGGCAATTGGACGAGGCCGTTGGCCATGCCCGTCAGGTAGCCGTAGAGGGCCGTCGCCTCATGGGTACTGTAACCGGCCGCTTCCAGCCGCAGGGGCACGATAAAGAGGTCGATGCTGGCTACGGCCGGAAGGAGCATGTTGGCTGCCGCTACGGGAACGGCTAAGACGACGAGGCGGCGGATGATGTGCCGCGCCGACTGGATGACGAAGACGCCGTCGTCATCGGGTAACGGATTCCGTTGATGACGGTAGTATAAGAAGGCGATGAGGATGAGCCCTGCCGCTGCCCCGGGAACGGCACCGAAAGACGCACCGGCAGCAGCCCACTCAAGGCCTCTGGGCAGGAAAATCCAAGCTAAGGCGAGCATCGTGCAGACCCGGACGAATTGATCGGCCATCTGGGACAGAGCCGTCGGCGTCATGAGCTGCAGGCCTTGGAAATAGCCGCGGAAGCAGCAGACGATGACCGATAAGCTTAAGGCCGGCCCTAACACGGCCAAGGCCGGCAGGGCCCGACTGTCGCGGACGATGCCGAACTCGATCATGGCCTGGGCTCCAAAAGGGAGGGCCAGGCCGCAGAGGACGGCGACGACGGTCATAAAGGCCAAGGTCACGTGAAAGATGCGGCGGACGCCGCTGTAATGGCCTCGGGCCGCTTGTTCGGCAATCATGATCGACACGGCGATGGGAATGCCGGCACCGATGATGCTGAGGAGCAGGATGTAGACCGGATAGGCCATCTGATAGAGGCCGATTCCCTCGCCGCCTAAGAGACGCGATAAGAAAATACGGTTCAACCCGCCTAAGATTTTGACGACGATGCCGGCTACGGTGAGGACCATAGCGCCGCGTAAAAAGTTAGTCACGGGAATCCTCCTTTCGAAGGGAGGAAAAGGCCGTCAGCAAGTTCTGGATAAAGTCGAGGATATCGGCGATACCGGAAAGGGACACGCGGACCATGACCGGTATACTGGGAACGAGGCGGAAGCGACTGCGCAGGGGCTTTTCGAGTTTCGTCAAATCGGGCATGTCCGAGACGCGACGCCACTTGATTTCGAGGACGTCCTTCTTCTGGGCGATGAGGACCATTCCCTGAGCCTTGGCTTCGAGACGGGTTTCCGTCACCTGCAGGAGCTTTTCGACGTACGAACTGGGTCGGCCGTAGCGGTCTTCCAACTCACGGCGCAGTTCGTCCAGCTCTTCTTTCGAGGAAACGACGGCCAAGCGCTGATACATGTCGATTTTCTGACCGCCGTTTTGAATGTATTCGTTGTCGATAAAGGCGTCGACGTGGATTTCCATGACCGTTTCCGGCGGCGGCGGTTCCACCTCTTTCCCGGTCTGGGCCTTGGCAATGGCTTCTTCCAGCATATGGCAGTACATGGCAAAGCCGACGCTGGCGATGTTGCCGTGCTGTTCCCGACCGAGGAGGTTGCCGGCACCGCGGATTTCAAGGTCGCGCATGGCAATTTTAAAACCGGAACCGAGTTCGGTAAATTCCTTGATGGCTTGGAGCCGTTTTTCAGCGACTTCAGACAAAACCTTATCCCTGCGGTACAAGAAGTATGCATAGGCCATACGGTGGCTCCGGCCGACGCGGCCCCGCATCTGATAGAGCTGAGACAGGCCGAAGTGGTCGGCGTCGTAAATGATGATCGTATTGGCATTGGCTACGTCAAGGCCGTTTTCGACGAGGCTCGAGCAGAGGAGGACGTCGTACTTTCCTTCATAGAAATCGAACATCATCGACTCGAGCATGCTGCCGGCCATCTGACCGTGGGCAATACCGATGGTTACGTCAGGCAGGAGGGCCTGCAGTTCGTCCTTCATGCGTTCGATGGAAGCGACACGATTATAGACGAAAAAGACCTGGCCGCCCCGCCGCTTTTCGCGCATGATAGCGTCACTGACGATGCGGGCGTCGTATTCAGCGACGTAAGTCTGGACCGGGAAGCGGTCCGTCGGCGGCGATTCGATGACCGACATTTCCCGCAGGTTGACCAAAGACATGTGGAGGGTCCGCGGAATCGGCGTAGCACTGAGGGACAAGACGTCGATATGGGCGGCCCAAGCCTTCCATTTTTCCTTTTGGGCGACGCCGAAACGCTGTTCTTCATCGACGACGAGAAGGCCCAGGGACTTGAATTTAACGTTCTTGTTGAGCAGGCTGTGAGTCCCGATGAGGATGTCGATATCGCCGGTCAAGGTCCGGGCCAGGATCGATTTCTTTTCTTTGTAGGAACGGAAACGGTTGAGGACTTCGACGTGGACACCGAAGGGACTGAACCGTTCCATAAAGGTCTGGAAGTGCTGCTGAGACAAGACCGTCGTCGGTACCAAGACGGCAACCTGTTTACCGGCTGTGACGGCCTTAAAAATAGCCCGCATGGCCACTTCCGTCTTGCCAAAGCCGACGTCGCCGCAGACCAAGCGGTCCATAGGCGTCGGTTTTTCCATGCTGTCCTTGATTTCACGGACGGCTTTTAACTGATCTTCCGTTTCTTCATAGGGAAAGGCTTCTTCAAATTCTTTCTGAAAGGGCGTATCCGGCGGGAAGGCATAGCCGGAGACGACTTCCCTTTTTGCGTAGAGGGCGACGAGTTTTTCAGCCAAATCGGTGATCGACTTCTGAGCCTTAGAGCGTATCTTCTGCCAGTCCGAGCCGCCCATCTTCTGTAATTTCGGCGTATCGCCTTCGTTGCCGATGTAGCGCTGGAGGAGGGATAACTGGTCCGTCGGCACGTAGAGGATGTCTTTCCCGGCATAGTGAATTTCGAGATAATCTTTATGGACGCCATCCATTTCAATAGTCTTGATGCCCATGTAGCGGCCGATGCCGTGGACTTCATGGACGACGTAGTCACCGGCTTTCAGGCTGGTAAAGACGCTGATTTCCTGGCCTTTGGCAACGCGGTGGCGCAGGCGTCGTTTCTGGGTGCCGAAAACGTCTCGTTCGGCGACGGCGACGACCTTGGCATAAGGCAGTTCAAAGCCGTCGTGGATTTCCCCTTCAACGATATACATACCGCCGGCGGCGCTTTTTTCGTCGTCATAATCGGCAATCGAAAGGTCATGCTGCTTCATCCAGGCTTTGAGCGAAGCAATGCGCTCTCTGCTGTTGATGACGAAGACGATAGTATTGCCTAAGCTTTGCCAATGGCCGACTTCTTCTTCGAGGAGATTGAACTGCTTTTGGAAGCTGGCCATCATCTTGGCGGCAAAGCTGAAGGACTCGTCGATGAGCATATCGGGCACGGATTGGGCCATGAGGGACAAGACGATTTGAGGAACTTTTCGTTCCGGCGAGACCATGTTTTTCCATGATGCCAGGACGCCCTTGTAATCGTCCGATTCTTTGAGAACCTTTTTGAGACCGTCACGGACCCGGTTCGGTTCGTCCCAGATGATGGTCCCTTCTTCGACGTAATCGAGGAGGGTATATTTCTCATCGTCCGCCGTCGTCAGGGACACGGGCAAAATCCGCGCCCGTTCGGCATCATACAGCGACTTTTGGCTGTCGACATCGAAGGCGCGGATGCTTTCCAGTTCATCGCCAAAGAAGGCCAGGCGCAGGGGCTGCGGTTCATTGACGGCAAAGACGTCGACGATGTCGCCGCGGACGGAAAAATGGCCTCGCCGTTCGACCATGTCGACCCGTTCATAGCCGGCGTCTACGAGGTGCTGCAACAAGTCATCGCGGTCGTATTCTCCTTGGACTTCGACGTCGATGGCCGCATCGTCGATGCGCTGGGGAGCCATGACGTACTGTGCCGCTTCTTCCGGCGCAGCCAAGACGAGGACCGGATCCCCCTGGCGCAGACGGCCCAGGGCTTCCATCTGCCGAGCCATCCGGTCGATACTTTTAGCCGTCGTCGTAAAGACGGCCTTATCGACGACGGGAAAGTCGAGAACCTTTACGTCAGGCGCCAAAAAGGCCAGGTCCGCCTGCCAGGCCGCCGCTTGTTCCCGCGACGGGACGACGAGGACGACCTGACGGGGGCCTTCGTGCAGCACCTTAGCGACCAGAGCGCTCTTGACAGAGCCGCTGAGGCCGTAGATGCTGTGACAGCCGGGCTTTAAAAAGGCCTCCCCGGCGGACCGGATATTTTCATCTTGATTCATCCATTGAAAGAATTGCTTCATGCTTTTTTACCTCATGACAAAGGGGGCTTTAGTTTCCCAAAGCCCTCGATAATTATCATCATACTTGCGTGTTTTTTATTATATCATAGTTCATTCGTCCCGACTAGGCACATTATCGTCCCGCCGTGCCCTGCATGATAAAGGCTTCCCGTTCCTTACGGCTCATCTTGAGGAGGCTCTTTTCTTTCAGGGTATCTTCATAAGACGGAGCGGCATCGCCTTCCATCCGCTTTTCCACATCGCGGCGGATCTGAGGCAGCATGTCGTAGAGGTGCTGACCCGGGCAGTCCGTACTGTTGACGTCACGGTGACCGACGATGGTCGCTGCACTCGGCGTGATTTCATAAATCTTGCACAGCCAGGCAACGAGGCCTTCTAAGGCGTGAATCTGGGCCGGCGTGGGAATTTCTTTATCGAAGTTCCCCGTGACGTTGATGCCGACGGTGTGATAGTTTTGCCCTTGGGCATGGGCTCCGACCGTCGCTAAGGGGCGTCCCCGTTCGATGGTCCCGTCTTTGCGGATAACGTAATGGTAGCCGATACCGGCCCAGCCGTTAGCTAAATGGGCTCGGTGAATGGCAGCCGCCGACGTATCGCCGTCGGGAATGCCGACGTGGTGGATGACGATCATGTCCGTCTTGGGCCGCAGCAATAAGGGTTCATTGAAGCGGAAATTCGTTTCCTTAATAGCCATCGGTTCGGCCGGGGCCGCATCCGTTGCCGGATGATAGGTCCGCAGGACGCCGCGGGCTCCGGCAGGCTTCGCATCCCGTGGTACACTGCTCACGGCGACGGGCTGAAGTTCTGAAGATTCGCCGTCTGTCGAAGATTTGGCAGGGGTATCCCCTTTCGTCCCCTTCTTTTCAGACGACGATTTTTTATCGACGCCCTTTTTCTTTACCGTCGCCCTTCCTTTTTCAGCAGCCGCCTTCGTTACGGACTGATTCGAATCGGAAACGGCACCGACCGTATAGGCCGCTTCGATGTCCGACGGCGATGCCGCCAACGACAGGCTTGAAAAACCAAAAGCCAGCCACAGCGCAACGGCCAGGGCTGACAGGGTCTTGCTTTGTTTCATGATTTAGTACACTTCCCCATGATGATTTTGAATGTGTGCGACCAGGCGGTCCCACAAAGCCTGCGGCTCGGGATGACCGTACGTGCCGAGGGCAATATGCGGCTTAGCCCGGCCGTGGTAGTCGCTGCCAATGGTCGCCATCAGGCCGTGTTCATCGGCAATCCGGCGGTAAAAGGCAGCCGTATCGTCATCGTGATAGCTGCAGTAAGCTTCGATGCCGTCCAGGCCGAGGTCGATGAGGGTTTCCGTCAAAGGACGGTTCTGCTTCATATTGGCTCCGGGATGGGCCAATACGGCGGCGCCGCCCTGATCGTGAATGATATCGACAGCCTTTGAAAAATCCATGAAGGTCATGGGGATGAAGGCCGGTCCCCCTTGACCGCAGATGTCCCAGCCGAAGTTGACATAGGGCGCAGCACTGCGGCTGCCGCCCGGCCGATAGGGTGCCAGGACGGGGCAGTCGGCATTGCGCGGGTCCGAAAGGGCAACGCGGGCGATGTGAACCGACGCGACGACACCGCTGGTACAAAGTTTCCAAATGGCGTCGCGGTCGAGGACGATGCCTAAGGCTTCGACGGCGTCGAGCACTTTGTCGGACACGACTTTTCGTTGGCCGTACACATCCTTTTCAATCGCTTCAAATACGGCGGCATCGGGATGAATCCCATAGCCTAAGAGGTGAAAGTTCTTCCCCTCATGCTGACAACTGATTTCAATGCCCGGTATGAGGCGCAGTCCCAGACGGGACGCTTCTTCCCGTGCTTCGGGAATGGCCCGGGTGGAATCGTGGTCGGTGACGGCTACGGCCTGTACCTTAGCGTCAGCGCACTGACGCATCAAGTCGGCCGGTTCAAACTGACCGTCCATGCTGTATTTTGTATGCATGTGCAAATCAAGCCATGTTTCCATACTCTACACTCCCTCTCATTTAAATGTCGCCCTTATTATACTACGCATGACGGCGCCGTGCCAGTAAGAAGTAAGTAAGATATGGCCTTATCCGCGAGTCAGTTTATAAATGAGGGCGTTGCAGATAGCAGCGGCAATGGTGCTGCCCCCTTTTCGTCCTTTAGCGACGATATAAGGGACGCCGGCTTCCATGATGACGTCTTTGGCGTATTCGACATTGACGAAGCCGACGGGAACGCCAATGATGAGGGCCGGGGCGATTTTCCCTTGGTCGATGAGTTCCTTCAGGCGCAAAAGGGCTGTCGGCGCATTGCCGACGGCGATGATGAGCGGTCCCGTAAGACCGGCGGCCTTATCCATCGAGGCCTGAGCCCGCGTCGTCCCCTGTTCTCGGGCCGCAGCGGCTACGTCGTCATCAGCCATGAAGCAGACCTTTTGGCAGCCCAGTTTCGTAAGGCCGGGCTTACTGATGCCCATACAGGCCATATTGGTATCGGTCACGATGGTGCAGCCGCCTTTCAAGGCTTCCAAGGCCTTCGTTACGGCACCCTTGCTGAAGCGCAGGTTGCGGACATAATCGAAGTCGGCGCTGGTGTGAACGACGCGCTTGATGATGTCCTTTTCATCGGGCGGAAGCTCAATCGGCCCCAGTTCGCTTTCAATAATTTCCATGCTGCGGCGTTCGATGTCGGCCGGTAAAATATGTTCTATCTTCATACAGATTCATCCTTTCTGAAACGGCCTCGATCCCGGCAGGCTTTGATGAAGCTGGCAGCCCAATCCGGATTTCCGAGGAAATGGAGGTGGAGATAACTGGCGGCCAAGGTTTGACCGGCAATGCCGCCGGACCAAGAACGTCGACTCCCGGCCTTATAGGCCGTAAAAGCCTCCCCTTCCAGGGAACTCTTGGAATAATGGAATTCATGGGCCGGTATCGTATCGCCGGCCTTACAGAGGAGATTGTCTCCTTCGGCCTTCAAGGTCACGTAACCGAAATGCTGCAGGGAATCGGTCATAAAGGTCTCACCGGGAACGGCACCGACCCAGGCCCAAAGCTTCCCGTCGTCGCCGCGAAAATACTGATGGAGGTACATGAAGCCGCCGCATTCGGCAAAGCAAGGCAGTCCGCCTTTCACGGCCTGTCTGATCTGGCCGCGCAGGCTTTCGTTAACTTCAAGTTCTCGAGCGTAAAGTTCGGGATAGCCGCCGCCCACATAAAGACCGTCGCAAGGCGGCAGAACCTCATCGTGAAGGGGGCTGAAAAAGATCAATTCGGCCCCGCAGCGGCGAAGGACGTCGAGGCTGTCTTCGTAGTAAAAGCAAAAAGCCTCGTCACGGGCCACGGCAATGACAGCCTGTCGTTCCGTCTCCCCTTCTTTCCATGCTTCCAGCGCGTCCCCTTCGGCAAGGGGCGCGGCTGACCGGGCCAGGGTTAACAGGCCGTCGAGGTCGATATGCATTTCAGCCGCCTCTGCCAGGCCCTCCATAATAGCCTGAAGGTTCTCTATTTCTCCGGCCGTCACTAATCCCAGGTGGCGACTGGAAAAGGCGCAGTTCGGAAGATCCGGAAAGGCGCCTAAAGCCGTAAGGCCCGAGGCCCTTTCCCAAGCGTCCTTGAAATGGGCGTATACCATGGGTTTTATGCGGTTTACGATAAAGCCGACGATATGGCTGTCCGGATAAAAATCGGCCATTCCCTTTAAGACGGCACCTAAGGAGAGACCTGCCCCACGGCCGTCGACGACGAGGACGACGGGCGTATCGGTAACGGCGGCAACGTCATAGGCACTGGCTTCGTGACCCGTTCCGATACCGTCGTAATAGCCCATGGCCCCTTCGATGAGAACCAGGTCGGACTTTTCTCCATGACGGCAAAGAAGCTGCCGGGCCGCTTGGGATCCTTTTTCGCCGCCGCCGAAGAGAAAGAGATCGAGGTTATACGACGGAGTGTGAAGGACGCGGCGGTGGAACATGGGATCGATATAGTCCGGGCCGGACTTAAAGGCTGTCAGGGACAATCCGCGCTTTTTTAAAGCCTGAAGCAGGGCACAGACGACGGTCGTCTTGCCGCTGCCGCTTTTGGGAGCCGCGATTAACAGCCGCGGAATCATGGATCGATGCGCCATAGGAACCTCCTTTATAAGACCGTCAGGAAACATGGGAACGGCGGACAATGGTTACAATAAAAATCGGATTCTGGGCCATCATGAGATGGCTGGCGCCGACTTTTTGACTACGGGCCGCGCTGACCTGAGTAATATCGAGATCATACCCGGGATGAGATCCGTAATAGGTCGTAAGGGCCGCCAAGGTCTCGATAGTAATGGCCGTGACGACGACGGCACAGGCTTCATTTTTGCCGTACAATTCGTCAAGGATAGCCGCCAACCGCCCCTTGGTACCGCCGATAAAGGCGTAATTAGGCGGCGTCTCGATATCTTTCAGGCGCTCACGGGCATCGCCGGCGACGACGGTGACATTGGACAGGTCGAAGTGGGCAATATTTTGCTTCAAGACCCGCAAGGCATCGTCGTTTATTTCAAAGGCATAAACCCTTCCAAAGGGCGCCTGCAGGGCCAGTTCCACCGTACAGGCCCCGGTACCGGCACCGATATCGTAGACGACGGCATCGGCAGCCGGTGCCAGTTTCGACAAGGCCACGCTGCGGATTTCCTGTTTGGTCATGGGCGCCTTGCCCCGCAAAAAAGCCTCGTCGGCAAGACCGTGTACAGGGCGCTGCCAAGGACGGGCGTCGTCATTTTCAATCATCATGACGGCTAAGGCGTCGTCCCCTCTTTCCGTAAAGTCAGCAGCCGTACCGCGAAGGATGACTTCGTCGTCATAAGAGAGATTACAGCCGATGGCAACCCGCACGGCTCCGAGACCGGCGTCACAGAGACTGCGGCAGAGGGCAGCCGGTGATTCGCTGCCGCCGGTGAGGACGAAGACCTTGGCATGCTGGCGTACAGCCGGAATAAGCGGTTCCTGCCGGCCATGGCGGCTGACGATGAAGACGTCATTCCAAGATGTCTCCAAGGCGGCGGCAAAGTAGACCAGACTGCTGATGCCGGCGATACGGGTCACGGTGCAGTCCGGGATGTTCTTCAATAAGGCTGCCAGGCTGAAAAAGCCGACATCCCCCGATACTAAGACGGCCATAGGACCGTCCTCCTCCGTCCGCGACGCCGCCAGGCGGCAGATTTCATCGCGCCGATAAGTCCGGACCAATTCTTTTCCCGTCCCCTCAAAGGGTTCCAGCATCCGCTTGTCGCCGACGAGAAGGGTCGAGGCTTCGATGGCACGTTTGGCTTGTACGGTCAAAAGATCCGGATTTCCCGGACCGGTGCCGATAACATAGATATGCATATAACGTCCTTTCCCTGACGAAATAATCTCCCTGTCAGCGCTCGATGATGATAACCGTCGCTCCCGTTCGTTCGGCCCCTTTCAGTTTCTCTTGGAAGCCGCCGGTGTGGCCTGAATTTTTAGTGACGACGTAGCGGGCCCCGGTCTCTTTAAACATGGCCGCATTGAGGTCCGCCGAGAAAGGCCCCTGCATGCAAATGAGGCGCGACGGCGGGTAGCCCAAATCCAAGGCCCGTTCGAGGGAAGCCTTGACCGGTAAAATACGGGCATAGACCCGATTTTCATAGTCCGGAATCTTGGCAAAGGCATCGAGGTTCTTACTGCCCGTCGTCAAAAACACCACCCCATCCGTATGACTCAGGACTTCGACGGCTTCGTCGACGGTGCGGACGGCGATGGTGCGGCCATCCGTCCGGTACGTTCCGGCCCGTCGGTTGATGCGGCGATAAGGGACACCGGCCTTTTGGCAGGCTGCCTTGATGTTGTCGGTGACGACCGTGGCATAGGGATGGGTGGCGTCGATGGCAAGACTGATTTTCTTATCCCGAAGGAAGGCTTCCATCTGTCCCTCATCCATGCGGCCTTCCAGGACGGTCACATAAGGACTTTTCGGCAATAAGGACGCGCCGTAGGCTGTCGCTACGGAGACGAAGGCTTTGACCTGAAAGCGTGCGGCGTAACCGGCCAGTTTCCGCCCTTCCGTCGTCCCGCCGGCAATCCACACCGGACCGATCATAACCGGTAGCCTCGAGGCGTGACTAACTTGCCGTTTAAGACCTTAGTCTGGCTGTTGCCGATAAAGACCGTGCAGAACATATCAAGGTGCTGGTTTCGCAATTCGCCTAAGGTAAGAATCTTGACGTCTTGACCGTCACGGCCGATGTTGCGGACGATGCCGGCCGGCGTATGGGCCGACTGATGGCGCAGGATGATGTCACAGGCCTTTTCAAGGTAATCAGACCGCTTCTTGCTGGCCGGGTTATAGAGGCAGATGACAAAGTCCCCAGCAGCGGCGCAGTCGAGGCGGTTTTCAATCTTATCCCACGGCGTCAGAAGATCGCTCAGGGAAATGAGGCAGGCGTCGGCAATGAGGGGCGCCCCCAAAAGAGCGGCACCGGCACTGGCCGCGGTGACGCCGGGAATGACTTCGATGTCAACGTCCGGCGTATCGGCAGCCACTTCATGCATGATGCCGGCCATGCCGTAAATACCGGCGTCGCCGCTGGAAACGATGGCCACCTTCTGCCCCTCAAGGGCTCGTTCCAAGACCAAGCGGCAGCGAGCCACTTCCTGAGTCATGCCGGTGACGACGAATTCCTTGTCAGGGAAATAGCCGCGAATCAAATCGATGTATGTATGGTAGCCGACGATGCAGTCGCAGCCTTCGAGGACAGCCTTGGCCTCCAAGGTCATGCCCTGTTCAGAGCCGGGACCGATGCCGACGACGTAAATATGTGGTTTCATGAAATCACACCCTTCTAAACATTTAAAAATCGGAGTATATACGATTCACAGGCAACGGCCACGGTGATACCCTGACCGGCCTTTTTGGAAACGACGAGCTTGCCGCCGCCACTGGCCTTGACGGCAGCCCTTTCGCAGACGTTATCCGTCCCGACGGTCTGTCGGACAAAGCTCGATGCCGTAAAGGAACCGGGGACGTCATTGAGTTCGCCTGCCGAAAAGAAATAGATCGGCCACGACTGCCCTTTAGCAAAGGCCAACAGGCCTTCTTCGTCTCGTTTGACATCAATCGTGCTGACGTCCGCCACGGCCTCTTTCGAGAGGTTGGCCTCTTTAAGGGCCGATGAGACGACATTTTCAATAGCCGAGGATGAGGTTCCGCGGCGGCAGCCGATGCCGATGTGGAGGATAGTCGGTCTTACCATGACGGCAGTTTGAAAAAGGGACAGGTTCTCTTTCGTCGTCACAATCAACCCCGTTTCACAATCCGTCGTCATGACCAAGCCCGGCGGCAAAGGGCCTTCAATGGGAAACTCACTGTACAAGCCGGCTCGTCCCCTTTCCAGAAGGCCCGCAGCAAAGGCCTTGGCCTCCGTCAGAGAAGATAGGCGCAGACCAGCCTTTGCAGCCCATTCATCGACGGCAAATAAGGCATTGACGTCGGTTGCCGTCGTAATGACGGCCTGTCCCCCTATGGCCTCAGCCAATTGACGGGCCCAGTCATTGGCCCGGCCGATATGGCCGGACAAGATGGGAATGACGAACTGCCCTTTTTCGTCGATGACGATAACCGCCGGGTCCTGATCCTTTTTACGGATAAAAGGCGCAATAGACCGCACGGCGATGGCCGCTGCCCCGACGAAAAGAAGGAGCCGTGCCGATTGAAAAGCCCGGCCCGTTTCTTCCCGCAGAGACGGGTCAAAGGAGACGGCCGGCGGTACGGCAAACTTCGCGAGCGTCGCCCGGCGGACCTGCCAGCCATTTTGCTGAAGGAAGGCTGCTGCCCTGCCGCCAAGGGCCGTTCCGGCTTTGGTAAAGGAAAAAACAACTGCGTTCACGACCTGTCCCCCTTCTAAAAAATCGGTGCCTCTGCCATCCGTTAATATAAACCAAAGATATTATACCATATTTATATCGATATCGGTCTATAGTGTGTATCGATATCTATATAGCAATCCAATCCTTTATCCCGAACACTCCCTTTCCGACAACAAAAGCATAGATTCCGTTTTTCCGTAAAAAAATTCCGAGCAGCCCGTCGAGGTTGCTCGGAACAAAAAATCTCTTTTTTTATTATCTTTTCCCTAAGGAATCGATTCCTACCGGATTTTTTCTTACTGCTGCTGCAGCCAGTTCAAGACGTCATTGTCGCTGGCCCCGCCATTGAAGCGGACACCGGTCTGCCAATCACCGGTTCCTGCTGCCTTGGCCAGGTTCTGACCGCTGTCACCGAGGGAACTTGCCGCTGACGTGCAGAAAGGAATGACCTTTTTGCCGCTGAAGTTATGACCTTCCACGAAGGTATAGACGACATGCGGCGCCTGCTGCCACCACAGGGGGTAGCCGATGTAGACCGTATCGTAGGAATCCCAGTCGGCGACGTCGCCTTCATAGGTCGGCCGCAGCTGAGGCTGGGCGTGTTCACGAACGACGCGGCTGTTGTCATCACGATAGTTAAGGTCGCTGTCGGAATACGGCTCGGTCGGCTTGATTTCAAAGACCGTCGCATTTTCATGGTTGGCAATCGTTTCGGCCACGCGTTTCGTATTGCCTGTTGCCGAGAAGTAGACGACTAAGACCTTTCCTTGAGAAGCGGCAGCCTTAGCCCCATCCGATGCAGGCTGTGCCGCCGTCGTCCCCGTACTGCCGCAGGCCGTAAGGGTCACTAAGGCGACGGCCATCAATAAACCGCTCATGATTTTTTTCCACATACCAAATCCCCCTTGTCCGATAATAAAATTATTTATCTAAACCCTGTTTATGGAGCCAGGCAGCGATGGCGTCGGCCACTTCCTCATTATTGAGGTCGGACATCATAAAATGGGTGTTGCCCTTAATGCCGATATCGGGCAGGCTGACGACTTCCACATGGCCGCCGTAACGGTTGACGACAGCTTCCCATTTCTTGGCCAGATTCCAGCGGATGCGCCAAGTGTCTTCGCCCCAATTGGCCACCGGTGTATCGCCTTTCGGGATGTTGTCTCCATAATAGACGACGATGGGAATCTTAGTCAGTTTCATGAAATCGTCCATGGAAACGGCCGTCCCCTTAGTCGGGAATGGGCTGGTCGTTTCTTCCACAGGCGGAACCATCCCTTCCGGGAAGGGGAAGGTGCCCGGTTCCAAAGCGATGACGCCTTTTACGTGGGACGAGGCCATGGCCGTTTCCCAGCCGGGACCGCCGCCGGCCGAATGAGTCATCAAAACGCCGTCGCCGACCTTATCGAAGACAGCCGTCATGGCGGTGGCGACGACATGGCCGTCAAAAGCCCCCGTGTCCGGTGTCATAGCCCGGAAAAACTGGTCTTGCGACGCGGCATCTTTGGGGAAGGCTACGTTATCGTTATAATCAGGCCACTGGCCGATACGGAAATTATTGAACCACAATTGGTCGTCCGGCCGGGCACTGATGGAGGCTGCCACCGTGGAACGACCGGCCCGTCCCCGCCGCGGTTCGTCGACGAGATAGGTCTTGTACCGTTTTTCCAAAAAGATATTCTGGAAGCCGTCGCGGCCGTCGGGCGTCGTTTCCCAGGTCTTGGCCGACTGACCGTAACCGTGAAGGAAGACGAGGGCCGTACGGCGGGCATTCTTCGGTTCCTGATAAAAGACGTAGGCATGGTCACCGTGCAGGGTTTCGCCGGCATTGTTGGTCGGTTCCGTCGTCCCCTTATACTCGCCCGGTGCCGTAACCACCGTGCCGCCGGCCAAAAAACTTCCCTGGTCGACGATAGTCACAGGCTTCATGGCAAAAGCCGAACCGGTAATCAGTGTCGCAGCCAAGATAGCTGCCGCAGTCGTTTTCAACTTCATGAGGGTACCTCCTTTAGTGAATGAAATTGGTAAAAATCGGTTCTTCTCGTTCCGGAAGAGCGACGCCGGCCTGGCGGGCCGCTTCCTGACAGCGCAGCATATAGGCCATATTGCGGCCTAAGACCCGCATGGTATACAGGCCTTCCTTATCCTCCAAGACTTCTTCCGGCGCCGCGCCATGGACTTCATTCCAGTAGCGCGACGAGACGATAGGCATTTCCTGCAGGGTAAAGTATTTATTCATCTGGTCAAAGGACACGGTCGTCCCGGCCCGGCGTGCCGAAATGACGGCCGCTGCCGGCTTCAGATAAAAGGCCTTATTGCCGTTGCCATTGGCTTCGGCATAGAAGACGCGGTCCATAAAGGACGTCATATTGCCGGCCAGGGCCGCATAATGGACGGGTGAGCCGAAGACGAAGCCGTCGGCCGACAAGGCCTTTTCCCGAAATTCATTGACGATGTCGGAAATGACGCAGCGGCCGATGTCACGGCACTTATGACAGGCCATGCAGCCACCGATCGGTTTGACGCCGATCCAAAAGAATTCCGTTTCGATATCGAGCTTTTCCAAGGTCTGAGCCACTTCCTGAAGGGCCGTATAGGTACAGCCATTTTGGTGGGGTGAACCGTTTACCAGTAATACTTTCATTGTATCTTCCTCTTTTCACCCCCGACCTGACTCCATTAGTATACTATATACCTTAGCCTTGAGTCTAAGTCAAGAGATTATTTGTAATTTGCAATCTTTGTAAAAAGCCGACTGCGAAAAGACAGCCGGCTTATCCAATCAAAGGAGATCAGCCCCGAACGACCGTGCCGCCAAAGACGGACGACATCTGTATCTTATCCAGGGCTTCATCAATTTGGCGTACTTCATCAGCCGTCAGTTCGATGTCCGCGGCTGCCCCGTTTTCTAAGAGACGATTCGGGTTGGTCGTTCCCGGAATAGGTACGATCCACGGCTTTTTAGAAATCATCCAGGCAAGGGACAATTGTGCCGGCGTAGCATTCTTGGATGCAGCCAGGTCCTGGATCCACTGCAAAAGGGCCTTGTTTTCTTCGATAGCATCGGCCTGGAACTGGGGCATATTCCGGCGGTAGTCCGTATCGGGATCAAATTGAGAATTCGCATCGTACCGAGCCGTCAGGAAACCGTTAGCCATGGGCGAAAAGGCAACTAAGCCGACCTGCAGTTCTTCGAGGACCGGGAACATTTTTTCGTACCAGCGGGCCATCATGGAATAGCGGTTCTGTACGGCCGTGACCGGGCAGACGGCATGGGCCCGGCGCAGGGTGTCGGCGTCGACTTCGGACAGGCCCCAGTGAAGGATCTTCCCTTCCCGGATGAGGTCAGCCATGACGGCAGCTACGTCTTCGACGGGGACCTTGGTGTCCTGGCGATGCTGGTAATAGATGTCGATATGGTCGGTCTGAAGGCGTTTCAAAGAGTCTTCGACGGACTTGCGGATAAGTTCCGGACGGGCATCGGGGACGATGGGCTTATTCGGCTCGGGCGACGTCATATCGAAGTGGATGCCGAATTTGGTGCCGATCTGGATGCGGTCGCGGAAAGGCTTCAAGGCTTCTCCCAACAAGGTTTCATTGGCGTGAGGATCGTCCGGTGTCCCATAGACTTCGGCCGTATCGAAGAAGGTATAGCCGGCATCGACGGCCTTGGCCAATAATTCTGTCATGTCCTTAACATCTTTGGGCTGGCCGTAGCCGTGACTCATGCCCATGCAGCCTAAACCGACGGCCGATACGGTAAAATCTTTTCCTAAGGTGCGAGTTTTCATAAAAGTCATCCTTTCTTCATAACATAAAATAATCACAAAATTTATATGAGTTACCCTCTCCCCTGAGTTCAACCAAGGCCGGTGACGACAGCGACGATTGGCATGGTAACCACGGCGGCAGCCGTCGTCAAGGCAATGCCCTCTACGGAGACAGGATAAGCGTCTTTATTATAAACGGCTGCCAGAAGCGGTATAATATTGCCCGACGGCGTCGCCAAGGCAGCCATGCAGACGGCGAGTAAATAGGTGTTGTCGACGAAGCGGCCGAGAATTAGGGTCAGCACGATGGGAATGACGATCATCTTGAGGACCGTAAAGGCGATGATTCTGCCGTTAATCATGCCCTTCCATTCCGTATCGGCCAGGAAAGAACCGAGGAGCATCATGGCCAAAGGCCCCGTCATACTGCCGAGCATGGTAATCGACTGAGCCAGTATATACGGCAGCTCGATGCCGCTCAGGTAGAGGATGATGGCCAGGATGCAGGCGCCCATGCCGGTATTGGCCAAACTCTGCCAACGAAAGGGTTCTTTCTTGTCAGAACTGCCTTTGATGGTCTGGATAACATAGGAGAAAAAGAGAATATTAAAAGGAATCAAGAGGACGGTCATATAAATGAGGGCATCCTTCCCGTAAATGCCGTCGATCATGGGAACGCCCATGAAACCGATATTGGTGAAGATGACCATGACATTGACGATGCCGTAGTGCTTCTTGGGATAGCGGAGGATCCGCGGCAGGATCCAGGCACAGGCCATGAGCAAAACCAGCATGGCCAGGATGACGCCGAAGGCATAGGCCAGTTCCGCCCCTTCAATGCGGGGGCCCTTGCCGGTAACGCCCGATAAGATAATGGCCGGATAAGCGATGTTGACCACCAGTTTCGTAATCTGCGGCTGATTGGCCGGCGTCAGGATTTCATAGCGACGGGCCAAGGTGCCGACGGCCATGAGCAGGACGAAAATAATCATTTGTTGTAAAATAAGCATCAGTTCCTCATTATCCTTCCTACCAGGCTTCTTCAAAGATGGCCAATATTTCATCACCTTCGAGGTGCTTGTAGCTTCCCGGCGAAGCGATACAACCGGCAGCTATGCGGGGCAGCCAATCTTTTTGGTCGTCCGTCATGCCCAGTTCCCGCAAGGTCGTCGGCAGGCCGATTTCCTTTACAAAAGAGGCCAAGGCTTCGACGCCGTCGTTAGCAAGTTCGGCCGTCGTCTTCCCTTCTGGGGAAATGCCCCAAACTTCGCTAGCAAAGCGGGCAAATTTTTCCGCCCCTTCAACTTTAATGTGGCGGTAATAGACCGGCAAGAGGACGGCCAGGCCGCAGCCGTGGTTGCAGTCCGTAAAAGCCCCCAGGGAGTGTTCCAAGATATGGCCTTGGAAATCGCCCTTCTTTCCCAATTTGAGAATCCGGTTTTCAGCCATCGTCGAGAGCCAGACCAGGTTGCTGCGGGCTTCGTAGTCTTCGGGATTTTCAATGGCCTTACGAAGATTGCGGACGACGCTCTTCATGAGGGCTTCATTAATGCTGTCCGACACATTATCGACATCGGGGGCGCTGAAATAGGTTTCCATCATGTGCGTAAAGGAATCAAAGGCGCCGGAAACTATTTGCAGTTTAGGAACGGTGTAGGTATAAAGCGGGTCGAGGAGGGAAAACTGCGCGTTGAGGGCCGGGTAATCGCGGCCGGTCTTAACCTTTACGTCTTCGTTGGTAATGACGGCGCCGCCGTTCATCTCACTGCCCGTTCCCGATACGGTCATGACGATGCCTAACGGAATAGGTTTGACGTCGATGGTGCCGGCCTTAGCCCAAAAATCAGTCCACACGTCACCGTCATAGACGGCAGCCAGGGACACGGCTTTGCAGCAGTCCATGACCGAACCGCCGCCGACAGCCAAGATGAGGTCCACGTCCTGTTCTTTGGCGATTTTCGCCCCTTCGAGGACCTTGGCATAGGTCGGATTGGCCATGATACCCGAAAATTCGACGACATTCTTTTCGGCCTTGGTCAAAATCGCCATGATTTCATCGTAAATGCCGGTCCGCTTAATGGAGCCGCCGCCATAGGCCACCATGACCGTCTTCCCGTAATGGGACAAGAGTTCCGGCAAGTATTGACCGACGCAGCCTTTTCCAAAATAGGCTTTTGTACTATTTTCAAAAACAAAGTTTTCCATTTCATCGTCTCCTATCCAATATCTATAAACAGCCAAGAGGCTGTGTAAAAGCAACAAAAAGTATCTAACCTTCCAAAAGGGCTTACAAACGGGGCTGTCCCGTCCTTCACCTCAGGTACAAACTTATCTTATCATTCGGTATTAACTACCGGTCAAGTCTTTTTTGAAAACTTTTTCTAAAAACATGCCTTCGGCCGAAAATCCTGTTGAAACCTCCGGCAGCCGTTCCTATTCTCTTGTCAGTCGGAGCGGCTTTGAACGCCATCTCCCGAAACAGGGACGGCAGATGGATTTGGGAGAAACGGAAAGATTTTCCTTATGGTCATGACTTCCGAATAGAACTTGAGGTCCGGTGTAAAAATAAGGTATAATAACTATGTATTTTATGTAAAAAGGAGACTACACGCTATGTCAAAAAAAATGATGTCTATTGCCATCCTAGCCTCCCTGGCAATGGCCCTGCCCATCGGCGCAGATGCCAAAGAACGTTTTTCCAGCAGCCATGAACCCTTCTCAGCGGAGATGGCCAGCCGATCCGAAATGGACGCCTATCGGAAAGATTTGGACACCTATGTCCGCGACGTCGATAAACAGATTGACGAACTCCTGGCCCGGCGAAGAGACGCCGTCGACCAGTACAACAAGGCCGTCCACACGTACAATACGGAAACCTTCTTCCATCAGGATACCCTGCCTTACTATCCCCATTACCGCCAGGACGGCCGTCGCGGCACCTATCATCACCACGGTCCGTGCTATGCTGCCCCGCGGGAAAAAACTCCGGAAGAGCGCCAACGCGACCGGATCGACACCTTTATCGACCATATGATGGACTGGGGCGACTGACAAATCGGCGTATCGATTCGTACCGGATAGAGACTGATTTATGTATCCGAAATTCGCCTTCTGATTTTTTACGACAAAAAGCCACTGACGACTGATTTAGTCATCAGTGGCTTTTTCAGATGCCCGTAACCAACGGACCAAGAACTCTATCTGTGGAAAAGGATGTTTCACCGATTCCCCCTGACTCCGTCTCCATGACGGTGACAGAAAGCGTTCCCACTTATCTAGGAGCCTGGCTCAGCCATTTTTCTCTGTTTGACAGCATGCCCCGGAGGGCCCGACACTTCGACGGTAATAACCGTCGATTCGCCCGTCGGCACCCACTCGATGACCTTTACTGCCCCGTTGGGAATTTCATTCTGCCAGTCATTGAGCCACGACAGGATCGAGGCAAAAGGGCCTTCCATCATCAGGGTCTGGCCGTCGCCCTGTCGGGCCTGGTGCCACGACAAGAGGGTCAGTCCATGACTGTCGATCAGATTTGAAACAGCCCCTTCCATATCGGCAGCACTCCCGTCCGGCACCGCTGCGGAAGCCGAAAAATCTTTATGGGCATAGACTTGAAGCTGGCTGCGGAGACTTTTCCAGGCTGTAAAAGATTGATACGACATCCAAGCATACCCCAGAGAGAGCCCCGCCAATAGTAAGGCCGCCAGGATCCACGACGGTGACCACGCCCGCCCTTTAAGAATTTTTTTCATGACAACTCACTTCTAAGGAAAAAGGGACGGCTTCGCCGCCTTTAGGCTGCATGCGGGTCACCGCCGCTTGATACCGCCCGCCGGCCTGTAAATAGCCCTGCCATGTTCGGGCCCCGTCGGGAGTCGCTGTCAAGCCTTCGATGACGGCTCCCCTGTCTCGGCCGCTGACCCTGGTGACAACGACCGTATCCGGTTTGGAAAGGGCCAGATCCACGAACAAGACAGGCCAGGAAAAAGACGTCTCCTGCCGCCCGTTGGCCTGTCGTTCGACCAAGGCCTGCCCCTCTCGGATCCGGTCGTTATGGCCTTTGATCCTCTCTTGGATCGGATAGAGTACCCTTTCATAATGCATTTTCTCTTGGGCGATTTGGTATTGAAAAAAAGTTCCGCCTGCCAAAAAGAGTCCGGCCAATCCCAAGAGTCCCAGCGTAAGGGGCTTTCCCCAAAGGCATCGAGGCTGCCGGTATGCCGGCGGTATCAAGTTGCATTTCACGCTCACCACGCTCCCTTACAGCAGAATCAAGGACGCCGTCGCCTGAGACAGGCCATACTGTTCCATGACCTGAGCAACGGCCTTCGACGGCGACAAGGGGCGGCTTTCCGTCTCCCCGTCTCCCTGCCACATAAACGGCGAAGCCCCTTCTGAAAGAGGCGCACCTTCTTGCAGCTCATAGGCCAGGGGCCGGCCGTTTTGCAGATGTACCGTATGGAGGACCCTTTCATCCCGGAACGACAGGAGGCCTTGCCCCTCCGGTTTAATCCGTCCAAAAAAAGCAGGCAGCAGGTCCAAGGAAACAAGGACGGCATCGGCATCGACGACGGATTGGCACAAAGCCTCGATACAGTCCGCCGGATAGGCGCCGACGATCCAGTCATAGAGCCCGTCTCGATTTTTTTCAGGACAGGCAAGGTCAAAGCCATAGGGCTTCCCATCTTCGTCGAGCAAACCGGCCCCCCGAATGAGTTCCCGGGCCTCGGCCGCATCTGCTGTCGCTAAAGGAATACGCTTCCATATCATATCCGGTCCGCCGACGACGATATGGATACGCCAGCCGGACAGGCCGTAGCGATCCAATAACAGCGGCATGTTGGCCCGAATTTCATCAGGAAAATCAAGCCAATCCTTCTTCCATTGTCGCTCACATTCCGTATGGCCCTGACAAAAGGCGACGGGACCATACCATTTGCGTGTTTGTTTTAAAACGCGAATCGTCTGCCCCATCAGCCACAGACAGGCATTTCTGCACTGCCGCATACTCTCACCTCTCAATCCCGATAATGAAGCGGCTGCAATTCATACTGACCGTCTTCATGCCGTACTACTTCAAAGAAAAGGCTGCTCGTTTGTTCTAACGATGCCGCTTCATCGACGGCAAGGGCCCGCAAATACCCGCGGTCGCCCTGAACTTCGACAGTGACGGCTTCTCCCTTTTCGGCCAGCTGCGCCGATTGAGGCACGTCCACGGCGTGACGTTGAAAATAAGGAAGTGGATTTCGTTGTACCTCCTGCCATCCTTCTCGGACGGCACTGTCCGCCAAGTAGTGCAGGCGGACTTTCTTTTCATATATGGCAACCATCTGCAGGCTGCTCACGGCCAGCAAAGCCGTCGTCATAGCCAGGGACAAGGTCAGGACGGCCATGGCCGTCATCGAAAAAGAAAAGAATCTGTTTCGCATCTTCATCGCCTTCCTTCATTCAACGACGTTACCATAAGCGTAATCGGCAGGGACAGCCCGCTTTCTTCCTCTACGAGAAGAAGGGATACGGCAACGGCCTGCCCTTCCTGAGAAAAGAAGGGCCTTTTGTCGTAAGGATAAATCAGAATTCGACAGCCCTTGACCGTACCGACACCGCCGGTCAGCGGCTGATACGTCCCGTCATTGAGGCGGACAAAGAGGACGTCCCCGTGTACCAGAAAGCCTTTGCGCCTCCCCTGCGGTGTTGTAAAGCGAATACTGTCGAAAGACACGTCCCATTCCTGACCGTAGACCAAGTCCTGGAACAAGGTCGCTTCAATGCTCACGGCCTGACGCAGTAAGGCCTCTTGAATATGGGCCCTTCTATCAAAGCTCACGGTCTGACCCATCAGGGGCAGGAAGGCCGTCACGGCCAGGACGACGAAGGTCATGGCCAGCAGCATATCCATCATCATCCAGCCGTTCTTTCGGCGGAATCGGCCCCAGGCGCCGACAGAAAAACGGTTTGCCACCTTCATCGTCCACCTCGACTTCCCATACCGTATACCCTCGTTGCTCGCCATACTGCCGATGCCGGATTCCATAACGATGTCCGGCCACTTCTATCTCATCCGGCAAAGGCAGTCCGGCCTTCCACCGTTCCATGGCCTGACGGCCGACCATGACCGCCTGATAGCGAGAGGCAGCCCGCCGATGCAGCTCCAGGGCTTGGACGGCAAGGGCTCCGGCGGCCAACAGCAGGACGGCTCCGATAAAAAAGGCTGCCATGCCGTCAGCCAGGAAGAAAAAGCCGTTCTTCCTACTCGATGCGGATGCGCCCGGTCTGAGCCGCCACGATGATGCGCCGCTCACAGCGCTCATCGTCTGCCGAAACGACGACCACCATTTTATACTTCGGACGGCCGTAAACATCGAACTGTACCACTCCTTTCGTCACCCGGATTCCCGGCGGGTAAGGCCTTTTTTTCTTCACTCGATAACGATGCTGCAAGACATACCGATCCTCTTGCAGCATCAATTTACAGTAATCTTTGCCGACGTTGTTGCCAAGGCTGTGCTGACGGGCGATTTCCATATCAAAGACCAACTCCCGCACGAGGCCGTCAAGGGCTTGATGACGGCTGAGGGACTGGCTGCTGCTCAGAGCCAAGGCCAAATAAAGGCCGAGGAGGAACACAGCCGTCAACAGGCCTGTCAGTTGAATAAATCCATTGTGTCGTTTCATAAGCCGAGACCGATACCGAGCCACTGAAAGTGAATCTCCTGTGAAAGCCACCAGCCAAAGAGGAGGAAGGGCCCAAAGGGAAGGATGGTCTTCCCCTTTAGGCTCCAACAGAGAAGGGAGATGACCGTCGCGGACAAGAAAGCCGTCACGGTCATCAGCCAGGCCCCTCCCGCCGGACAGCCGATAGAGAGGGCTAAGGCCAGTTTAATGTCACCGCTGCCGATACTGTTCGGCCAGAGGACGTAGAGGAGGAGAAAAAAGAAAATCGTCGCACTGACGGCCATGACCGAGGGTCGGACGAGGCCAAGGCCCAAGGACAGGATATTGCCGACTGCCAGGGCGACAACGGGAGCATCGGGAATCCAATAGGCTTTGAGGTCGGTATAGGTAATGGCGGCCGTAGCCCCAAAAGCCAAGCCATACCAAAGGCCAAAGAGATCCATGGCTTAGGTTCCGGCCGGCACGCCTGCGTCGGAATCAGAAGAATAATGCTTATCGTTATAATCGGCAGAAACGACGCCATTTTCGATGCGGTACTCTTCTTTATCCGGCGTCAGCGGCTTAAATTGCAGGTACTGCCGTCCTTGGCCGTCCACATTGACCAGCTCATCGACAGTCGTCGGGAATTCACCGTGGTCGATTTCATAAAGGGCGGCAGCATTGCTGATGGTGCGGATATCGGCCTGTACCTTGGCTTCCTGCGCCGTCTTGGTCGCCGACGTGAACTTCGGTACGGCAAAGGATGCAAAGACCAGGATGATAGAGACACAGATTAACATTTCTAACATAGAAAAACCATTTCGCATAGTCATGATAAGACTCCTTTCAAGAAGTAACGACGGAAGATGCCATATCGAGCAGCGGCAAGAGCAGCGAAAACATCAAAAATCCCATAAAGACGCCGACAATGATCAGGACAAAGGGCCCCAGCCAGCGCTGCAGGCCGGCCGCCCACCGACGAAGGCGGCTGTCATAATAAACGGCGATGGCCGTTAAGGCATCGTCATATTTCCCGGTCATTTCACCGACGGTGAGCATGGTCTCGATATAGGCCGTGCCATAAGGACTGTCGTGAACAGCCTGGCTGAAGGTCTGTCCCCGTTCCAACCGAAAACGGAGGCAGCGGACGTAGTTCTGAAACGAGAGCGACGGTACGACGGAGCCGGCGCCGGACAGACATTCCAATAAGGGAATTCCACCGGACAGCTGGACGGCTAAGATGCGGCTGAAGCGCTGCCAGGCCCACGCCAAAAATAAGGACTGAACACCGGGAACACGAAGGACGGCTTTTTCCATCGCCAACCGATACGTATCGTCCCGCCAGGCCCGCACCAGAAAGAAACTCATTAGGCTTATTCCCAAAGGGATATAGATGCCATGCCGGCGGAGCCAGCCGCAAACTGAAAGGAGGTACTGCGTCCCCTTGGGGACAGCTACGTTCATCTGCGCCATCATGTCGACGAAGACGGGGATGATGAAGAATACGGCACCTGTCATCAAAAGCAAGAGACAGGCCAATAAGAAGGCCGGATAGGATAGGGCTCCAAAGAGGATGCGGCGGTCTTTCTCGGACCGGGTATAAAAATCAGCCAGTACCTGACAGATGGTATCGAGATTCCCCGTCTGTTCCCCGGCTTCGATGAGTCGGCAGGCCAAGGTGGGAAAAGCCTGGCAACGGCGCATGGCCAGCGACGGACGGATGCCCTGCTCCATGTGAAGAGCCGCCGTATGCAGGGCTTGTCGGCGCTTTTTCTTCATATCCGACGTCAATAGTTTCCAAGCTTGGACTAAAGGGACGCCGCTGGTCAAGAGCATCCCCAATTGGCGAAAGAAAAAAGCCAGGCTTTTCCCGTCGAGGCGCGGCGATGGTGAAAACATCGTCACCCTCCCTTCGTCAAGCGGACCAAGGCCTGATCCATGGTTCGCATGCCAAGGGCCGCTCCGGTCTGCATGACCGTCGGCAGCTGATGCTCTTTCCCGCTGCGAATGAGCTGGGAAACCGCCGGTGTACGAACCAGGATTTCCCGAGCCACACCTAAGGTTTCCCCGCAGGCAACCAAGCGCTGGGAAAGGACGGCCTGAAGGACCATGGACAGGCGATGGCGGACTTCTTCCTGCCCGTCGGACCCGTAGGCACTGGCAATGCGGCTTACCGTATGGACAGCCGACGGCGTATGGAGTGTTGAAAAGACGAGGTGCCCCGTTTCAGCTGCCGTCAAGGCCGCATCCATCGTTTCCCGATCGCGCATTTCCCCGATGAGGATGACGTCCGGATCTTGCCGCAGGGCCTGACGGATGCCTTCTTGAAAGGACGGGAAATGGCGGCCCAATTCGCGCTGGGTAATGAGTGCTTTGTCCCCTCTTTCCACGTATTCAATAGGGTCCTCCAAGGTGACGATGTGACACCGTCGCCGCTCATTAATGCCGTGTAAAATCCGCCACAAGGCTGTCGTCTTACCGCTGCCCGTCGGCCCTGAGACCAAGACCAGCCCGCTCGACAATGTTCCGAGACGGGTCAACAAAAGCTGATCCCGATCTTCCGGGAGGTCTGCCAAAGGATAGAGGAAACGAATCGCGAGGTGCAGCCCGGCCTCTTCCCGACAGACGTGGAGGCGGCAGCGAAGGGACGAATTCCATGAAAAAGCCCCGTCACCGTCGCGTTCAGACGACCAGCCGATGGTGTGAAGGGCTCGGTCCATCCCGAAGCGGTCTACGGATTCCATAGAAACCGAGGAAAGCCCTGCAGCTACCCGCATCATGGGCGGCCGTCCCTCTTGGAGATGGAGGTCCGAAGCCCGACCGGCAATGGCCCGTTCCATAAGGGCGGTCATGTCCATAGGCCTCGTCCTCCCTCGCAGACGCGGCGAAGTTCTGCTTCGTCAGTCAACCCGCCGGCAAGGGCCCGCTGTATAACTGCCGGTAACAAGACGGCGCCGTCGCCTTCTGCCGCTGCCGTCAAGGCGGGAAGATCGACACGCCGGCGAAGAGCGTCTTTAAAACAGGGCCCGGCCGGCACGACTTCACAGAGACAAAAGCGTCCTTCATACGAACCGGAAGCGGTTTTACGGCGAACGAGGCGCTGAGATACGATGCCCGTCAAGGCATCGGCAGCTAAGTAGGCCGGAACGCCCATATCGCTCAAGCGGACGGCCGCTTCGACGGCACTCGGCGCATGAAGGGTACTGAACACGACATGTCCCGTAAGGGCCGCCCGGACGGCAATCTGCGCCGTTTCCCCGTCGCGGATCTCGCCGACGACGAGGACGTCCGGGTCCTGACGCAAGAGGGCCCGCAGCCCGTTTTGAAAGACCATACCGCCTTTGGGCTGCACCTGACTCTGAGACAGGCCGTCGATCAATATTTCTACCGGGTCTTCTAAGGTAGCAATGCTGAGATGCTCATCGTGAATATGGCGAAGGGCGGCGTAGAGAGTCGTCGTCTTGCCGCTCCCCGTCGGACCGCAAATGAGGATCAGCCCCTGCCGGCGGCAGACCAGTTTCTCTAAGCAGGCTCGGGCTTCGCCGTCCATGCCGAGAGCTGACAACTCCAAAGGCATCCGCTTGCCGTCGAGGATGCGGACGACGATTTTCTCCCCGCGAACCGTCGGCAAGGTGCTGATGCGAAGGTCGAGACGCCGATTTCCCTCGTTCCAAACGATGCGCCCGTCCTGAGGCAGGCGCCGATTGGCAATGTCGAGGCCGGCTAGGACCTTGATGCGGCTGACGAGGCTGTCGAGGCGCTGGCGAGGCAATTGCCCTGCCGCATGGAGGACCCCGTCTTTTCGCCAGCGGATGCGGACGAATTCATCCAAGGGTTCGATATGAATGTCACTGGCACCGGCCGCGACGGCTTGTTGAAATAAGGCGTTCACATCCATAAAAAAATCTCCTTTCCCTGCCAGCATAGCATGAAAAGGAGATGATCTAAGGTGATTTAATTGTTTTTTAACGGAACGATTTCCGTCCACAGCACATTCTTACCAAGGCTTACCAACGGCGCCAGACATAACTGACACTGTGCTGAATGACCAACAGGGCGGGAAATATTTCAATGCGGCCTAAAATCATTAAAAAACCGCAGTATACCTTCGTCCACGCCGGGAGCGATGCCACATCGGTGACGCCAAAGAGGGCCATCGTCGAACCGACACTGGAGAGACAGCCGACGGCCATGGCCATGGCCTGAATCGGGGTGACGCCGGCTAAGGATATGATCAGCATCGATGCAAAAAAGGTCATGATGACTAAAAAAAAGTAACTGAGGACGCGGCTGACAATTTTCATATCGACGGGAACGCCGTCTATTTTCAAGGAAACGACCATATGCGGGTGAAGGGTCCGCTGCAGTTCCCGAGAGGTCATTTTAAACAGCACCATAAAGCGCATGACCTTGAGCCCCCCTGTGGACGATCCGATACAGCCGCCGATAAAGGCCAGTAAAAACAGGACATACTTATCAAATTCCGGCCAGGACTCCATCGACGTCGACGCAAAACCACTGGTACTGATAAAGGATAAGACCTGAAAAAAGCCGTAGCGCAGGTTATCCCAGCCATCGTAGACGCCGTAGTGCCACAGGTGGAAGGATACGACGGCACTGACGCCGAGGAACATCATCAAAAAATACCGCAGTTCGGCGTCGTGCAGAAAGATTTTCAGACTGCGCCGTTCCCAGCCCTTCCAGTACAAGAGGAAGTTGCCGCTGGCCAGGAGCATGGAAAGGGCCGCCGCTCCTTCGAGAGCCCGACTGTCATAACGGAAAAAATCGAAGAGCGAATCGCCGCCGCTCGTCGACAAGGTCAGAAGGGCTTGATTGACGGCTGCCGTCGGCGAAAGGCCGGCCAGCCAATAGAGAAAGATAGAAAACATCGTAATGGCCAAATAGATGCATCCTACCTTTCGGGCTGCGTCCTGCATACTGGCCACCATAGGACTGAAAGACACGCTTTGATGGACCGATAAGGTCAGGCCGAAACAGCCGCTCACCAAGGGCATGACCGAAACCAGCATGAGGATAAAGTTTAAGCCCCCCAGCCAGCCCATGAGACTGTGCCATAAGAGGAGCGACGACGGAAGGGCGGCACCGCCGTCTGCAAGAACGGACGTCCCCGTCGTCGTAAAGGCTGCTGCGCTTTCAAAAAAAGCATCGGCCGGCGAGGTAAAGACCCCGGCAATAAGGTACGGCACCATCCCCAACAGGCTCAATGCCAGCCAGACGAGGACCATATACCAGGCACCCTCGCCGGCCCCGACCTGGCGCTTATGATGGCGGCCGCGATAGAGGCAAAAAATTGCTAAGGCCACGGCGGCGATGAGGGAAGGCCCGAAGTATAAGAGTCCCCTTTCGCCCCAAAGAAGGCCGGCTGTCAAAGGAATGATCAGGCTCAGTCCGTTGACCAGGATGATCCTGCCGACGAGATAGAACAAGATATGTCTGTCCATGCTACTCCCTGCCTTTAAAGTACTGCATGACCTTTTGCGAGTGTTCTGTCTGACTGAAGAGGATGATGCGGTCGCCTTCCAAGAGGACCGACTGGCCGTTCGGAATGTACGCTTCCCCATCGCGGACATAAGCGCAGATCAGGCATTCCTTGGGCAGGCTGAGATCCATCAGTCGTTTGCCGATGACCGGCGCCCCTTCTTGTACGATGACTTCGACGGCTTCGGCCTTAGCCCCTTCGAGGAGCGAGACTGATACGACGCCGCCCCGGGCAAAGGCCAGGACTTCACCGGCCGACAAGAGCCGCGTCGATAAGACGATATCGACGCCGACTTTTTCCATAAGTCCGCCGTATTCGATCCGGGATACACGGACGATGGTCTTCTTAGCTCCCAAGTGCTTGGCAATGAGGGCCAGCATCAAATTCAGGCGGTCGTCGTCGGTCAGGCAGATGACGACATCGGCATCGGCAATCCCTTCCTGCTCTAAGAGGTCGATATCGGTCCCGTCGCCGTGAATAGCCAAGCCGTCATCCATCAGTTCAGCCACTTGCAGACACCGTTCATGATCCTTATCGAAAATCTTGACCTGGAAGCCTTCTTTATCCAGCATGGGCGCCAAAAAACGGCCCGACCGGCCGGCCCCGATGATGATGACCCGCTCGATGGTTTCGATATTGCTGGGCACAAAATTTTCACTGAATTTTTCAATGGCCTTGGCATCGCCGATAAAATAGGCATTATCGTGCGGATAGAGGCGATCGTCCCCGTGAGGAATGATCATGCGCTGGTCACGGAAAATCATGCCTACCAGGACTGACGGCGGCATATTCATATTCTTAAAAGGCACGTTGACCAGCGGCGAATGGCGGGTGATCTTGGTTTCAAACAGACGGACCTTGCCGTTGGCAAAATCTTCGACATTGAGTGCTGCCGGCGTCAGGAGAATCCGGTTGATTTCACGGGCCGTAATCATTTCCGGATTGATGACCAGGTCGATATCAAAATTCTTTTTCAGATAATCCTTGGCCCCGGTCAGGAACTGCATGTCGCGGATGCGGACGGCCGTGTATTTAATGCCGTGTTTCTTGGCTAAAATACAGGCTACCAGATTGACTTCATCCGTCGCCGTACAAGCGACGAGGAGGTCCGATCCGTGAATATCGGGATCATCCATCGTAACCGGACTGGCACCGTTGGCCAGAATGGTCAGTACGTCGAGGGTGTTGCGGACGACCTCCAGCCGTTCTTCATCATGGTCGACGACGACGATATCAAATTGTTCATGCGATAACAGCTCGGCAATGCTGTAGCCCAGCTTGCCGGCCCCTACGACAACTATGCGCAAAGGAAAAACCTCCTCCTGAAAATCACCTTAACAGCCGATAAAAGACAAATCGACGGCCATGCCCGCCCCTTCCCTTTCAGCCTAGGCCATACCGGCCATAGCCAGGAGGGAAAGAACAGGCGTCATCTTTTCGGTATTCATGGTCATGGAAAAAGCCGAACGGACGGCACCACTCTGGGCATCGTACCACACTTCTTCATAGGTCATGACAAAATCATAATCCTTGTCCTTCGCTCGTTTTCCCGTAAGGCGGCGGACTAAAACGGCTTCACAGCCCTTATCCCGAGCCGATTTCAAATTCTCTGCCAAGGATTTTCCAGAAGTCCCGTATAAGGGATGGATGCGATAGGTCAACTGATCATCGGCAGCCTGCCTCATATACGGCACATCGCCGGAAAGAGCGGTATCGACGGTCACGGCCAGCGGCAAGGCCCAAACGGAAGGAGTCGCCGCCCGGGCCTCATCGGCCGCCAAAGGATGCCCCAAAGAGGCTTCATAGGCCCCTTTAGCATCGTAATAACGGCGCAAAGCCGCATCGGCATAGCCGACAATGTCATGGGCAAAGCGCTGCACCGACGGCGCACTGTCCCACACCGTTTCCTTGGAAAATTGGCTGTACGTCCCATCGACGGTCTGTAAAATGCCCTTCACGGGATCACCGGCCATGACGATACGGTCCACGTGAAGGAGGGGTTCATACGTCTCATTAAAGGCTGAATTGCCCACTGCCGGCGCACCGAAAGTGACAACCTGAATCTGCGGCAGGCCTTCATCATAGAGGCGGGCTGCCGCCAAGAGGGCCGCTGCCCCGCCGAGGCTGTGGCCGGTCAAAGTCACGTTTTGTGATGCCGCGTCGGCTTTTAAAGCCTGTTTCAGCGTCGTCCCCTTATACGGGGTATCGAGGAGGCTCGTCGTATAATAGGAAAATCCGGCATGGACTTTCCGCAAATCGCCCGTATCCCCCTCTTTATAAGGAATCGAGTGGAGATTCAAGTCGGATTTGACGTCAGCCAAACTTTCCGTCCCTGTGACGGCGACGAACGTGTCCCTGCCCTTACGAGCCAGGCTAAATTTCGACTCGGACTTATCGTCTTTTTGTATCCGAGAGTCAATATCCCAACCGCGGCGGATCAATTCCTGACGGGCAGCTTCACCGGGCTTATCGTCATAAGAGGCCATAGACAGCCAAGCTGACAGGACTTCTCGGCGTGCCTGTTCATATCCTTCCTGCGGCGACGACGCCAGAACCGACAAGGCCGTCAGCACGAAGCAAAGCGATAGGATGAATACTTTTTTCCCAAACATGGCCTTCCCTCCTTTTAGGTCGTCTAAGCCCGCTTTTTATCACGGTGCATACGATAAAATAGAGAATACTTCCCGATTGGGATGATCTGAGGCTTCAAAATAGAGGGTCCGCTTCAATTCCCGCTCCCATTCGGCCTTGCGCTTCTTATCCTTTAAGAGGGCCAAGACGTCCGGATGGGCTTCGATGAGGACGTCGCCGCGAAGCTGGTGATTCGCCGCCATATGACGCAGGCGGCGGATGATTTGCAGGACCACCGTTTCGGCCGAATAGAGGTATCCCGATCCGCCGCAGACGTCGCAAGGATCGAACTGTACTTGGTACAAGCTTTGGCGGGCTTTTTTGCGGGTGATTTCGACGAGGTTCAAGGCCGTCATGCCGAGAACCCGGGTCTTGGTGCAGTCCATAGCCGTTTCACGGATCAAAATCTGCAAAATTTCATCGCGTTTCAAAGGCTGGGCCATGTCGATGAAGTCGATGATGATGATGCCGCCGATATCGCGCAGGCGCAGTTGGCGAGCGATTTCGATAGCCGCTTCTTTATTGACGTGAAAAATCGTATCCTGAAGGGTCGTCCCGTTGCCCGTATACTTGCTGCTGTTGACGTCGATGACGGTCAAGGCTTCCGTATGATCGATGACCAAGTTGCCCCCCGACGGCAGAGGTACGATGCGTGACATCAGGCCTTTGAGACCTTCTTCGATGCCATAGTGTTCAAAAACCGGCTCGTCCCCTTCGTAGAGGCGGATACGGCTTTGCCACTGCGAACCGGGAAAGACCTGACAGATGCGTTCATAGGCTTCACGGCTGTCGACGACGACTTGTTTGACGTCGGCCGTAAAATGGTCGCGGACCATGCGCATGACCAAATCGGCTTCGCGGTACAAGAGGGTCGGCTTCTTAGCCAGGGCATAACGCTGTCGGATACTGTCCCACGTCCGCAGCAAATACTGAAGGTCGCCTAAGAGTTCTTCCCGTGATACGCCCTTGGCGACGGTGCGAATGATAAGGCCCATGCCGTCCGGCTTTATTTCAGACACGATGTCGCGCAGGCGGTCCCGCTCCTGTTCATCGCGGATTTTTTTCGATACGCCGATGTAGTCGACGGTCGGCATCAATACAGCATAACGGCCGGCCAAACTGACATTGGCCGTCGCCTTCGGTCCTTTCGAGCCCTGTTCGTCCTTGATGACCTGGACTAAGACCGACTGGCCGACAGACAGATGCATCTGCTGGATTTCTTCTTTCGTCGCCGCTCGAGGAAACATATCCCCCATATAGATAAAAGCATTTTTACGGCGGCCGATATTGACGAAGGCAGCCTGAAGGGACGGCAGAATATTTTGGATTGTGCCTTTATAGATATGATTGACGATATGCATGTCATCGTCGCGTTCCACCGCGAAATCGCGAAGACGACCATCTTCGAGGATAGCCATGCGCGTTTCTTCGGGCATGACATTGCCAACGATCGTTTTCATCGTGTCACTCCTCCTTGTAAATGGCTGCCGAAACGTCCTTCTAAGGCCGATTATTTCACCAATAAGACGGCGAAATACCCGGTCTCTTCTGCATCGGCAGCCTGTTCATATATTTTCTCGCCGGAAAGTCCGCAGCGCTCGATCATAGCCGTCCGCTCGAGGAGGCCCAATTCCTTCAGTTCATCCTGGATGGGGCCCAATTTCCCCGACGGTTTCATGATGACCTTACTGCCCGGGAGAGCCAGCAGCTGCCGGCGGTTTTTATGGTTGCCGGGAATGATCAGTAAGGCCTCGTCTTTTTCGCACAACGGCTGCTGCAATTTAGCGGCCACGGCACAGAAGCTGGGCACACCGGGGACGATAGCCGTTTCATAGCCGGCGTCCCGAACGAGGCGGTGAACGTAAATACTGGTCGCATAGACCGTCGGGCAGCCCAGGGTAATGAGGGCCACGTCCCGGCCTTCATCGAGTTCAGATTGAATCGATTGAGCCGCTTTTTCATGAGCCCCGGCCAGGACTTCATCATTACGGGTCATGGGAAAATCTAAGGTGAGGACTTTTTTCTCGGACAGGCTGAGATCGCTGCCGTCCAAGGCTTTAAGCAAGATATCTTTGGCCGTCAAAGGGCCGCTGCCGCTCTTGGGAACGGCCAAGACGGGACAAGCCCCGATGGTTTTCAGCGCCTTTAAGGTCAACAGCTCCGGGTCCCCCGGGCCGATGCCGACGCAGTACAGTTTACCTTTCATCATAGCCCTCAAAAAGAGACGCCGTCTTGCCATCGTCTCTGCGAACGAAGATCCCCGTCCGCCGGGCCAGCATCATATCGGCATGGACGGGAAGGCCAAAGTCTTTTTCAAGGACTTCCCAAACCTGAATGGGCTTGATGGCCCCTTCACTCGTCTGATAGATGCCGACGGTCAGATAGACGTCGCCATCTTTGACATTCCCATGAATGGCGTCGATGACGTGATTTTTGACTTCGATGGTGCGCACGCGATGCTTTCCCTTATGGGACACCTTTTCATAGAGGACCGACGGGGCCTCGTTGAAGCGCTGCAAAATGGCATTCAAGCCGTCTTGGCTGAGGTCTTCCTTCAAAGGCCCCCGCAGGGTATAGACAGCGTAATTGGCAATGGCCATCAATTTAGGCGCCTTAGGGTCGACATAGCGGCCGTCGAGGACGGCAAAACCTTGGGGCGACATGGCGTTCATCCGTTCCATGACGTCGGAAACGGGAATCTTTTCGGCAAGTTCCATGTCGAGATATTCAATATCGGCCGACACACCGACGCCGAGGGCCGAGGCAAAACTGAGTTTCATATGGGGGTTGAAGCCTTCGGAATAACAAATGGGAAGCTTAGCCCTGATGATGACGTAGCGCACGGCCCGGGCAAAGTCGAGGTGCGATAAAAACTGCAGGGCCCCGTCTTTCTTAACAGCTAAACGTATTCTTGCCATGAGCGTCCCCTGCCTTTCTATCGATAATCGAAACGCCCAAATTGGAGCAGACACCGCAGCCCGTACAGGACAGACGGCGGCAGTCATGGGTCAGTTCGGCTCGTTCGGCCCTTCTCCATTCCTGCTTCAAATAATTTTTCGCAGCTCCGCTGGTCAGGTGATCCCAGGGCAAGGCCTCATCGAGGCTGCGGTTTCTGGCCGCATAGTAATCAGGATCGATGCCGGCCAATTCAAAGGCCTTCATCCAGCGGTCATAATCGAACATTTCCGTCCAGCCATCGAATTTACAACCCAGTTTCCAAGCTTCGTAGAGGACCTTCCCCATGCGGCGGTCACCGCGGGCAAAGGTGGCTTCTAAGCGGCCCGTCTTGGCGTCGTGGTAGTGGTAGGAAATGTGTTTGTCGCGAATGAGTCCCTTGATGTATTGCTGTTTGCGTTCGATTTCCTCAATGGGAAGCTGTCCGAACCACTGGAAGGACGTGTGCGATTTGGGTACGAAACTCGAAACCGAGACCGTCACCTTGCCGTTATTCTTATGGGTAACAGATCGGTATAAGTTCAACACTTTATAGGCGAGATCGGCAATGCCGGCCAAGTCTTCATCCGTTTCCGTCGGAAGGCCCATCATGAAGTAGAGCTTTACCGTCGACCAGCCGTTTTGGAAGGCATTCTCGCAGGCCGAGAGGAGATCTTCTTCAGTGACGCCCTTGTTGATGACGTCGCGCAGGCGCTGCGTCCCCGCTTCAGGAGCAAAGGTCAGGCCGCTCTTACGGACCTGCTGGACCTTCTTGGCGATGTCGACGGAAAAGCTGTCGACGCGGAGCGACGGCAGGCTGACGCTGACCTTCTGGCCCTTAAAGGCGTCGAGGAGCTGATCGACCAGTTCGGGCAGACAGGAATAGTCGGCCGAACTCAGGCTCATGAGAGAAATTTCATCGTAGCCCGAGTTGGACACGATGTCTTTGGCCAGTTTTACCAACTGTTCCGGCGTCTTTTCCCGAATGGGACGGTAGAGCATGCCGGCCTGACAGAAACGGCAGCCCCGGCTGCAGCCGCGGAAGAGTTCGAGAACGGCCCGGTTATGGACGATGTCGATGTTGGGAACAATCGGTTTGGTCGGGAAAAAGACGTGTTCCACGTCGGCGACGACACATTTTTCGATTTCGGCCTTAGCTTCCGGTTCCGTCGGCACCAGGGCTTTGAAGTTCCCCTCTTCGTCGTACTCGGCGTCGTAGAAGGACGGGACGTAGTTTCCCGGCTGTTTGGCCAATTGTTTCAAGAGGCCCTTCTTACCGCCGGGCTTTCCGCCTTCTTTCCAGGCGATGATCGTATCGGCCAAGAGCTGTGTCGATTCTTCCGATTCGCCGAGGAAGAAGATATCGATGTAATCGGCCAAGGGTTCTGCATTATACGCACAAGGACCGCCGGCGGCCACTAAGGGCATATCGTCGCCGCGGTCTTTGGAAAAAATCGGCATTCCGGCCAGATCGAGCATATTGAGGATGTTGGTAAAACTCATTTCATATTGAAGGGTAAAGCCGACCATGTCGAAATCGCGGACAGGCGTCTTCGTTTCCAACGAAAAAAGCGGGTAGCCTTTGGTCCGCATGAGGTCTTCCATATCCGGCCAAGGCGCATAGACCCTCTCGGCAGCCACATCGGGCCGTTCGTTGAGCAGGGCATAGAGGATGCGCAGGCCTAAGTGGCTCATGGCCACTTCATACACGTCGGGAAAACAGTAAGCAACGGTCAGTTTGACCCGGTCGTGGTCTTTTACGACGCTGTTCCATTCCCCGCCGACGTAGCGGGCCGGTTTACTGACTTTGCTCAATAAAATCGGATCTATCTCCACAGGATGTGACAATTCATTTCCTCCTTCAGGAATCGCTAAAAGATCATCGTCTGCTGACGCATGTAAATACTCAATAAAATACCCATGCCCATCATATTCGTCGTCAAGGCGCTGACGCCGTAACTCATGAAAGGCAGCGGAATCCCCGTGACCGGCATAATGCCGCAGGTCATGCCGACATTGACCAGGATCTGGAAGGCCCACATGGATACGACGCCGGTGGCCAGCATCATGCCGAAGGTATCCTTACATTCCTTGGCAATCATGATACCCCGGTAGATGAGGATAAAATAGAGGAACAAGAGAAAAATACAGCCTAAAAATCCCAGTTCTTCCCCGATAACGGAAAAGATGAAGTCTGTGTGATTTTCCGGCAAAAAGTTCAATTGGCTCTGCGTCCCCTGGAACAAGCCCTTGCCAAAGAGCATGCCCGAACCGATGGCGATCTTGGACTGGATGATGTGGTAGCCGGCCCCGAAAGGATCGGCATTCGGGTTGAGGAATACCGTAATACGAGACTTTTGGTAGTCCTTCAGAAAGTGCCAGCCTACCGGTGCCAGGACGATGCCGGCCAAAAAGACGTTGCGCAACAGGGACATCTTGATGCGGCCGACAAAGAGCATGCCTAAAGTAATGGCCAAAAAGACGAGACTGGTCCCCAGGTCAGGCTGTTTCAAGACCAAGAGGAAGGGAATCCCGACGTAAAGGCCGATGGGAAGCACCTGCCGCCACTTATTGAGCTGGCCGACGCGGTCGCTGAGAATAGCCGCCGTGCAGATGATCATGATGAGTTTCGAAAATTCTGACGGCTGCAGGGTAATCGGCCCTAACTGGATCCAGCGCTGGGCCCCGAGAGCCGACGTGCCGACGAACATGACCGCCACCAGCATCAGTAAGTTAATGACATATAAGGGTTTACCGTACTTCTTTAACTTGGTGTAGTCAAAGCGGCTGAAAAAGATGACAATCATGAAATCGACGACAAAGGCTACGCCTTGTTTAATGACGAAATCATAGTTGATCGCCCCTTTATTGATATGCGTCGCACTGCCGATAATAGCCAGGCTGATGCAGACGATGAAAAAGCTCACCAGGAGCATAACTTTATCTAAATTCTTCCATTCACGTTTAATAAACATTTCCCTCTCCTATCGACGATGATGGCGCCAATTCCGGCATTCCTGCCGGCGGCGCCGCACCGATAAGCCTGATTCGGCAGCGTCTCCGACAGAGCGCCGCGGCAGCAGGCTTGTCAGCCCGACTTCATCAATAGCCGTCCCCTGTTCAAGCCAGTCCGCCGTAGCTGACAAGGCCTTCATGAAAGGCAGTCTATCCGAAGCTTCGTGAATCAGGCCCTGACTGGCCGCCTGATCGATACCCTCGTCGTGAGGCAGGATCCCGGCGACGTTCTTTACGCCAAGCGTCGATTTCGCCGAGGCTGCCGAAATGACACCGTCGGCGTAAAAATTATTGAGAATGACGTCGTAGTGAAAGCGTTTCTGTTTCGTGCAATACTGCATGACCCGTCCGGCATCGTGCAGGGACGACGGCGACGGTTCGACGACGAACAGAATCTGGTCGGCCAGGGCCGTCGCCGCCCGATAGGCCTCATCGCGGCCCGGCGGGCAGTCGACGAAGGTGTAGTCGTATTCACCGGCTAAGGATTCCAAGACGTAGTGAAAAGACGGCACATCGACCTTTTCCCAAGTCCGCTTCTGACTGGCCGGCAGGACGTCGAGGCCGGGACAGACCGACACCAGGGCTTGCCTGGGCAGACATTTTCCCCGGGCAGCCTGACTGGCGTCGTAACGGACGGCATCGCCCATGCCAAAAAGCAAATCGAGGTTGCGCAGTCCCATGTCCGCATCGGCAGCCAGCACCCGATAGCCGCGGCGCTGGAGCAGTACGGAAAGAGAAGCTGTAATCAAAGTTTTGCCGACGCCTCCCTTACCAGAAGCAATCGCGATGAGTCGAGACATGGAATTACCACCCTTCTTAAAGTATCCTTAGTTGTTGTTTTGGGCAGCCGTTTGGTCATTATTGGCACTCCCTTGATTGGACGCTGCCGGCGTGCCGCTTGTATTCTTCGCTCCGTCGGCATAAGTACCGATGTGGAAGAATTCTTCCAGCATGGAACGGACAATCGGGCCTGCCGAAACGGACCCGAACCCGCCTTGTTCTACCAATACGGCAATGACGATACGCGGATGTTCATACGGCGCATAGGCGACGAACCAACCGTGGTCCGTACCGCCGAAGTTTTCCGCCGTCCCCGTTTTACCGGCGACCTGGATGGGGAAACCGGCAAACAGCGAACCGGCGGTCCCTGATTCTTCCGCAACGTTGCGCATCCCTTCGCGGACAAGGTCCAGCGTCGATTTGGAAACCGACAAGGTCCCTATCTGTTCCGGCGCAAAGATCTTATACGGCGTCCCGTCGAGATTATCGATACGGCTGACGATAAACGGCCGGTACTGAATCCCGCCGTTAGCCACTTCACTGACGATCATCGCCGCCTGAAGGGGCGTAACCAACTGGAAGCCCTGGCCGATCGCGGAGTTAAATGTATCCCCTAAGTACCAGTCTTCGTGGAAGGTCTTCATTTTATATTCTTCACTGGCGACAAGACCCGTCGCTTCGCCGCGAAGGGCGATTCCGGTCTTCTTGCCCATGCCGAACATGCTGGCGTATTTTGCCAATTCGTCGATGCCGACGCGGCGGCCCATTTCATAGAAATAGACGTTATCGGACTTGGCCAGGGCTTCGACGAAATTGATCCAGCCCAAGGCTTCGCCGCCGGCGTTACGCATATCGACGAGCCAGTGGCGCCCGCTGTCGAAGATCATTTCATCGGGCGTAACTTTTTTGAGTTCCAAGGCGGCCGAACCGGTAATGAGCTTAAAGGTAGAGCCCGGCGGATATTCACCGGCAATGACCCTGTTTTCCATAGGATGGTTGGGGTTATCGTTGATCATGGCCCATTCTTTTTCCGTAATGCCCCGCGTAAACCAGTTGGGGTCATAGGCCGGTCGGCTGGCCATGGCCAGAACGGCCCCCGTATTGGGGTCAATGGCAACGGCGGCTATGCCGTGAGTACCGACGCCGTTGGCAATCTGGCGGTCCATAGCCTGTTCCGTCGCTTCTTGTAAATTAAGGTCCAAGGTCAGGTGCATATTGTGACCGGCCACCGGTTCTTTTCGTTCCATTTCCGTGACCGGACTGCCGGCCGCATCGACTTCGACCTGACGGCCGCCGTCCTGACCTCGCAGGAGATCGTCGTAATAGGCTTCAAGGCCGGCCCGCCCGATTTGGGTAATATTGGAGACGCCTTCCACCCCTTCGAGCCGTTTGGCATCTTCTTCGTCGATTTGACCGACGTAGCCGAAAACCTGTGCCGCCATCGTTTTATAGGGATAATAGCGAATCGGCTGGACTTCGACAGAAACGCCGGGCAAGTCGTTGCGCTGTTCTTCGATTTTCGTGACAATATCCTGCGTCAAATCATTGGCCAGGACTGTCGGCACGTAAGAACTCTTTACCTTTTGAATCTTATCGCGCAGCTTGTCTTCCGGCACGTTGAGGATACCGGCTAACTTGGCCAGTTCCTCGTCGCTCATGCCGCCCTTCGGCGGTACATAGGTCGCCATGAAACTGGGCCGGGACCCGACCAGAATCTGGCCGTTGCGGTCATACATGATGCCGCGCATGGCGGCAATGGGGATGGCCCGCAGGCGGTTCCCTTCGGCCAGGGAATGATAATATTCACCGGCAAAAAGTTGTAAATAGATAAGCCGGCTGACGAGAATCACAAAAATCGCAATGACCACCCAGTAAAGATACCGGAAGCGGCCGTCTTGATTTTTCTTTTTTAATAACGCTTCAAGCATGTATCTGTGTCTCCTTTAGTTACCAGCGATAGCCCGGAAAGCCATAAAAGGTGTCGGACCGGCGCAGGCGCCAGACGACATGGTCCACGGGCAAGGCCAAGATTCCGTGATAAACGAGTACGGGTATACTGAATTCCAATAAGTACGCCGCCACATTGATGTACTGGCCGGCCAGAAACAGAAAGCCGCAGGTCAGGATGAGACCGGCTTCCGTCGCCCCGAGGACGATGAGCAGGGTCAAGATCCACTGATCCTTATCGATGTTGCGGCCGAGATAGCTGCAAACAAGGGTGACAATGAGATACACCAAGAGGTGCAGGCCAAAGAAATTGCCGATGATGACGTCCTGGCAAAAACCGCCCAAGAGAGCCGTTGCAATGCCGACGCGCTGGCCGTGATGGAGGCCCATGAGGACGACGAAGACGAAGATCAGATTGGGCTGGCTTACACCGTTAAAGATAAAAGGCAAGACCGCAGCCTGCAGGATAAAGACGATGAAGGCTGTGATGATGCAGTTCAATTTCTTCATAACGCAGCGGCTCCTTTAATGCCTTCCACCTTGTCGCGATTCGTCTGCGGAACGAGTTTCGGCGTGACGTCCGGTTTTTCATAAGAGCCGGTATCGGCCGATTTCAAGATGACGAAGACTTCTTCTAATTTCGAGAAATCGACGCCGGGACGAATGACGGCATATTTTACGAAATCATTTTCATTCTGATGGATCGATACGATGGTGCCGATATAGAGTCCCTTCGGATAAATGGAGCCGAAGCCCGACGTGACCAAGGTATCCCCTTCAAGGATATCGGCATCTTTGGCGATATTGACGAACTGCGGTTCCGTCGGCACATTGCCGTTGCCGCGTACGACTGACGATACCCGCGATTCCGGCCGCTGAACGATGGCCCCGATACTGGTCCGGGGGTCGGTCATGAGCTGTACCCGCGACGAATGAGGATAGACGTCGCTAATGAAGCCGACGACACCGGCCGGCGTAATGACGGGCATATTCTTTTCAACGCCTTCGCCGCTGCCGACGTCGATGATCATGGTATTGGTCCAAGTACCGTAATCACGGGAAATGACCGAGCCTGCCAACAGTTGATACTGGTTATGGCTCGATTTAAAGTCGAGGAGCGCCCGCAGGCGGTCATTTTCAGCGACGACTTCATCGTAGTCGACGGTCCGGCTTTTCAGGTCGGCATTTTCTTTTTCCAGCGATTCCCATTCAATGCGGTTCTTCAAACTGACGTCGACGATGTGAATATTGGAAGCGAGGACATTCATGATGCTGCTGGCCCCATATTCAAAAGGCGACATGATCGTCATCAGAGGCTTCGTAATAAAAGGCAGGGAATCGCGCTGGCGCCAAGCCCAGCCTACGACAGCAATGATGATGAATAAGACGAGTACGAAGACGACGCTTCTTTTACCGAACGAAAACAATTTTAAAATCTCCTCCTATATATGCGCTGCGCCCCTTCAATGAGGGCCGATAACTTATCACGATCGTTGATGGCAATCCCCGTGCCCCTGGCAACGGCCAGTTCCGGATCGGCTGCCATCAGGACGGGAACGCCCAATTCTTGCGTAAAGAACTGATCCATCCCTTTGAGCTTGGCGCCGCCGCCGGTGAGGACGATGCCGTGTTCCATAATGTCGGCAGCAAGCTCGGGCGGGGTCTCGCGAAGGACGTCTTTGACGACGTCGAGGATCTTCACTAAAGGCTTACCGATGACATGATAGAGTTCACTCGACTTGACGGCCACTTCACGCTGAAGCCCGTCATCGAGACCGCGGGCCAGGAAATAATAGCCCCTATCTTCAAGGGGCAGGACGGCCGAACCATTAGTAACCTTCATCTCTTCAATGGTCGTATCGTCGGTGACGACGTCGTACTGGTAGCGCAGATAGTCGCGGATAGCCGCATTGAAATCAAGGCTTCCCAAGTGAAGTGACTTGGAGACGACGATGCCGCCGAGAGACAGCATGGCCACATTGGTCGTACCGCCGCCGATATCGATGACCATATTGCCAACCGGATCATAGACCGGCAAATTAACACCGAGCGCCGCCGCTGCCGCCGTTTCAATGACGAAGGCTTCTTTGGCACCGGCCTGATACACCGCTTCCATAACGGCTCTTTTTTCGACGTTTGAAGCCGCCGACGGCACGCCGATCATGATGCGCAGCCGCTGAACGCTGCGGACACACTTGCTGAGGATATAGCCCAGCATCGTCCGCGTTACACTGTAATCGGCAATGACGCCGTGTACGAGCGGCCGATGGAGCTTAACCGTCTCCGGCGACCGAGACAAGAGGTCCTCTGCCGACCTTCCGACGGCAATCATCTTGCTGTTTCGCTCGTCCGTTGCCATGACCGACGGCTCAGACAAGACGACGCCCCGGCCTTCCACATAGACCTGGACCGTAGACGTCCCTAAATCGATGCCTATATTTTTAGTTAATGGAGAAAAAATCGAAGCCATAACAAATAATCCCTTCTATTCCTTTCATATATGCTGTCATACGTAAACAGCCATTCATTGCTTATTTTACCACATAGCGCAAACTTTCGCATTAGCAAATTTCCATAGAATAGAGAAACGGGACCGCCCTTTGGGGGACAGCCCCGTTTGATTCATAACCCTTATATTTTGCTGTTACTACGCCTTTAACCCGGCACGCTGGAGGGCCATGACAATGGGCGTAACAATCAGGCCGGAAACGACGGCTTCGGGAATTCCGTTGACAGCCGTAATGCCGAGCATGATGTTAATGACGTTCATGAAGGGAATCCCTTGAGCTTCGGCATAAGGAACACCGACGAGGGCCGTAAAGGAACCCAGGAAGAGAACCGTATGGATCACCGTCGTCACGACAGCCGTCACAGCCACGCGCACCACTTCGCGCGTCTTCAAATGACGGTACAATTCATAAGCAATGAGGCCGATAAGAATTCGCGGTACAATACAAATAAAGGCGTCGGCAATGACGTTGTACTGCACGGCAAACAAGAGCAGTGCACTCGGTGCCTGCAAGGAACGGATAAAGGAAAAAATCCCAAACATAAAGCCGACGATCATCCCGACCTTACGGCCTGCCGACAGGCTGCCGATAATCGTAGGAATATGAAGAATCGTCGCATTCATGATGACCAGCGGAATGAATCCGTACCCGGTAATTCCCAAAAAAATCGTAATAGCCGATAAAAAAGCGGCAATGGTCAACTGACGAATCGACAAAAACGTCTGCTGGCCCGGTGCCTTTTGATGTACCATGATACTCCCCCGTTCTCGTTCTTTCTCCAAGATACAAGTCGCGCATATAAAAACACGGCCGGCCTCCGCCAGTATCAGTCCGATTCCGGTACCCATCCGACGTTAAAGAAGGACCTGCCTTTGTGTCATGCGTAGTATAGCACACTGGGCAAGCCTTGACAATAGGTTTTTCAAATATTGTGAATTTTTGCACGAATATCTCCGGAAGAGACAATTTTCAGTTGACCGACAGCCAAAAAACGTGATAAAATGGACGGGTACTTGCGAGTGTGGCGGAATGGCAGACGCACCAGACTTAGGATCTGGCGTCTTACGACGTAAGGGTTCAAGTCCCTTCACTCGCACCAATAGGACAACCATGCCGTTTGAGCGTGGTTGTCTTTTTTTATTGCCATCATAAAATTCGGTGTCTTTGACATCATTTTGACATCATCGTCTAAAATATATAGCCGCTATCGATGCTCTTACCCCCTTAAAATCGCTCTCCCACTCATGGAAAAAAAACGGATATCCGTCTGCTGCATCTTGAGACGGGTATCCGCTCCTTATATTACCATATTATATATTGACCCATTTTAATCAGGCTTATTATCCGTAAGTGAACGGCCTCCCAATATAGCTATCTTTTGATCCGGTTCACTTTTTTCTTGTCTCATGATTTAACGAGTCAATTCCTGAACCGAATCTGTCCGCTCATGAAATCCCTTCTTGAGGGAATCCATAAGGGGCTGTCTGCAAAGAGCTTCATGGTTTTCCTCTATTGCCCATAAGCTGCCGTTACTTTTTTCAAATTCGCCAAATTATCATCGCCATTCAAAAAAAATAATCCGTGAATGGCCTTTAGAATCGACAGAGGGCTGTTATGCATCGTCATTGACACGTTGAAAACGACGTCTTATACTGCTTTTATAAGAATCAGTATGAAGTGCTGGCCGGTCCACTTCTCCTATTTCAGAGTCGTTTCCGGATGTACCGCTTGATACTGGTTCTTTCTTTATTATGTCCCAACCGGACCACATTCGCTTTTCCCGCTTCTGATACGATCATATTATGCATAACGTTTTTTAGGCTGCCTTGCCTAATGAAAAATTTCATCAAGAATACTGAAAACTTTTATCCCGGTTACCCACTTTAAAGTGCCATTTTTCTCTAATACCAAGATTGGGAGTCCGGTTGGTATAGACTTTCCATCCTTGTCTTTAAAGAAAGCGGTGTATACCGTATAATCCTTCCAGGTCCCCGTTTTTTTAGCTGCATCAAATCCCTTTTCTTTTACATATGCATTTACACGATCTAACGACATATCATCACCTTATTTTAATCGTTGTGAAAAACACGCTCATGATTCGTTATAAGCCTATTATCGATTCGGCAAAAGTCAAAATTCCCTTTACTGCCTGAGAAAAGTCTCTTCACCGCCGCATTTCCAGCGTGAAGAAAGCGTTTCATGTTATACGTGCTTTATTCTATTTTCAGATACCATTGACAGGGCCCGCCTTCATCAACCTCTTTTGGCTTCCCATAAGGATCCGGGTAGATGATGCAAGTACTAATCAATGGTTTCCCTTCTGCCAATGCACAAGTTGGGCAGTACTTATAATCCGGCAACGTACAGCCGCACATAAAGGGACCGGTCACATTTCCCGGCATAGGCAGCATCTCCATTCATGATAAATTCTTCTATTCTATCTTCATATACCATTCGCAGGGCCCGCCTTCATCCACTACTTTCGGCTTTATCGACGTACCCGGGTACATCATGCAGGTACTCAATAAAGGCTTCCCTTCTGCAAATACACAAGTCGGGCAGTACTTATAATCCGGTGGCGTACAGCCGCACATAAAAGGTCCTGTCACATTTCCCGGCATAGGCACCACTCCTTTCTGTCCATAAGCCCGTCCCGTTCACAAAACAAAGGCAGTATAGCCTCTCTAAACGGTCTCCAAAAGCGAAAGCACTACGTCTAACGTCAGAATACGCTCTATTCATGGCGAATGCTTTCATTCTATCTTCTGATACCATTCGCAAGGCTTACCGTTATACACATGATTCGGCTTGAGCATCATCCCTCCCGGATACATCATGCAAGTACCTAATAAGGGGTTTCCTTCCGCAAATACACAAGTCGGGCAGTACTTATAATTCGGCGGCGTCCCGCCACACATAAAGGGTCCGGTTACATTTCCCGGCATAGGCAACATCTCCTTTTGAATTACCTTAAGTATACTATAAAAATCCATGCTATGTTCATTAATGAAAAAATATTAATAATAAATATAGAACATTAATGATACATCATAAACACCTGTGCAGCCGGTAGAATGCCGACTTCGCCATCCTGCTGCATAGAAAAACCACCGCAACATTGCTGTTACGGTGGTAGGTCTAACTTTTTGGGATCACATCAACGCGGGGCTCTTGTTTTGTCTATATGTCTTGCTGCCCGTATTCGGGTCGATGTATTTTTCTTTTTCACATCATTTTCCTTGAACATCGATGAGCACATATTCTGATCGGGTCCCGGTCTTGAATTTCATGGCCCAATCGGAAATGCCGGAGGTCACGATGAAATTCGTGTTTCCCCGCTGCTCAAAGCCATAGACATTATCCCCTCCGATATGGAACCAGCGCATGAGCTGCCCCATGGGGATCAGTTGTCCGCCGTGGGTATGGCCGGACAGGACTAAGTCTACGCCGGCGGCGGCCTCGGCCTCATAATCACTCGGCTGATGGTCGAGGACGATGGTATATTTATCTTTGTCCAGGTTCTTTGTCAAGTCGGCAATAGCAGCACGACTGCCGCCGAAATCTTTTTCCTCCGAAGCATCCTGCCGCCCGACCAGATAAAAGCGGTCGTCAATCAAGACGCTTTGGTCCTGCAATACAGTCACGCCGTTCTTTTGCAGTTCGGCAATGAGGTCATCTCCGTCGTATCCGCGCTGCCCCTTTGCATAGCGTCCCTTGTCATGGTTGCCAAAGACATAATAAACACCGTAGGGCGCATCAATTTGGCCCAACGCACGACTGGCGGCAATCATGTCTTCCTTACGGGTCCCCTCATCCACAAAGTCACCGGCAATGACGACGACATCCGGTTTCTGTTCTTGAATCCGTGCCATATACACTGCCAGCCCTTCTCCGTCAAAGGTCGTTCCCACATGGGAATCGGCCAGCAGTGCCACGCGGAGGGAGCCGACAGGTTTTGCCGTGGTCACGGTGTAGTCCGTCTGCCAGACATGATTGGCCTGGACAAAGCCCACCGCCAGATAAAGGACGGTAACGAGGATGGCAGCCGGGCCCGCATAATGTCCCTGAAAGGGTTTCTTTCGACGTTTTTGAAGCCCCCATTGAATCAGGGCCGCAACGCCCCAGAACACGGCCAGGTGCAGCAGCACAATGACGGTATTCATATAACCCCAGACTTCCCAAAGGAGGGCCGAGGGCACCAAAATCACAGCCGTGCTGATCAGCCAGCCTACGGCTTTGTTCCCATGGGACAGGGCCGATACGAATCGAAATTTATGTACGCTGTAAATCAAAAAGTATATCCCGGCGAGGCACAGCAAAAACAGCCCGCCGAACAGAAGTCCCCAAAGCAAAATGAATCTTCACTCCTTCACATTTTTTCAATATCTTTAACTAAATAGAAAAGCCTTTTACAGGTCCTTCATGGCCGTCGTGCAGGCCGTCACATAGCGCTCGGTCAGGGATAAAAGATGCTCCCGTTCCGCTTTACTTAAGTCCTTCATCGCTTGGCACTCGCTGTCCCGCACCTTGCGCCGCCCTTCGTCGGTAAAGTGAATGTCTTATTCCGCCGATTTTCCGGCATCTCCCACACCCGAATCCAGCCCTTTTATAACAGGTCGTTACAGCCGCATTGACGGTTTGAGTGAGAAGAAAGCACGGCTCGCAGAACATCTTTGGAATACAGCTTTCGATTCCGTAAAGTGCAAAAAGATTAGTAATTTTTCGTACTATTTTAAAATAGTGGACTTAATTTGTCAATAAATAGTCCTGCGCTTTCATAAGCCTTCTAACATCAGATATGAATGGAAATTTCTATAATTCGCTTACGCACAAGGAAAGGCAAAAGGGCCGACACCATGTCAGGTATCGGTCCTTTCTCGTTGCTACTTATACTTTTTTTCTCCGTCGAGGATCATCATCTTATCCAGTTTCGGAAGGATTTCCGGTTCCCGGACTTTTTTATCGAAGTCTTCCGGCGGAAATTCTTCAATGGAGATGGTAATAGCGGGTGCCGGGCAGCCCCAGGTCTTTAACAGGACGTCTCGGATCTGTTCGACGGCTCGTCTTTTCGTTTCTTCGTCTTTGGGATAGGCCTTGATAGCAATATAGGGCATGGTGTCCTCTCCTTATGAACTTAGTCGTCAGCGTGGACGTCGAAGGCGCCGAGGAGCATTTCAGCAACGCCGGGAGCGTCGGGATCGTGCTTGCTCTTACCCGTATCGAGGGCACGCATAGCGGCCATTTCTTCGTCGGTCAAGGCGAAGTCGAAGATGTCCATATTGCTCTTCATGCGGGCCGGTTTAGTCGTCTTCGGGAAGATGATGGCCCCGTCCTGGAATTCGAAGCGCAGGATGACCTGGCCGGCATCTTTCCCGTGAGCTTCGGCGATCTTGGTAATGGTCGGTTCGTTGAAGAGCTGCGGGTTGCCCTGTCCGAGGGGCGCCCAGGCTTCGAGATAGACCTTATCTTTGGCCATGATGGCTCTGATTTCTTTCTGCTGGTAGTAAGGGTTAAATTCGACCTGGTTGACCGAAGGTACCGTATCGAACTGGGGTACGAAGGAGTTCCAGATTTTCGGTGTCATGTTGCTGACTCCAATGGAACGGATCTTACCGGCCTTTTTCGCTTCTTCCATGGCCTTCCAGGCACCGGGGACGTCGCCGTAGGGCTGGTGGATGAGGTATAAGTCGATGTAGTCCAAACCGAGTTTGCGAAGGGACGTGTCGATTCCCTTCTTGGCGGCTTCATAGCCGTAGTCCTGGAGCCAGAGTTTGCTGGTCACGAAGATATCTTCCCGGGGAATTCCGCTGTCGCGAACGGCCTTGCCGACTTCGGCTTCGTTAAAATAAGCCGCTGCCGTGTCGATGTGGTACAGTCCCAAGTTAAGGGCTTCCTTTACGGCCTGATAGGTGCTGCCGTCAGCCGGAATCTGGAAAGTACCGAAACCAAAGGCCGGAATTTTTACGCCATCATTTAAGGTTACGCTTTCAATCTTTGTGGTCATCATGATCCATCCTTTCTAAAAAAATATCTACAGTAAAGGAAAAGCTCCCACTCAGCCTGCCGTTAGCAGATAAGGAAACTTTCCGTTTTTCTTATAACATTACGCCAAGTACGGCGCCATCAACCCAGGCAGGAAGATGCGGCAGAACTCTTTGGTCCGCCATTCGAAGCTGTACGCACCGCCGGACATATCCCAGCAGAGCATTTGACCGTAGAGGACGTCGACCAGGGTGTGTGCCAGGACAGCGACCGGTGCGTCGGCTTTGACCTCGCCGCGTTCGATTCCGTCCAGAAGGAGACCGGTTACGGCATCGATATCGACGTAGACCTTGGGCTTATCCTCTCCGTCGTCGACCAAATCGGGATCGACCGTATTGCGCACCCATTCCTGGCAGAGCTTCAGGCTGCTCTTTTCAATATAGCCTGAAAAGTTAGTCATAAAAAATACCAACCGGGCCATGAAAGGTCCGTCAAAGGCCTTGGCCTTGTCTAAAATTTCTTGATACATCTCACGGCTCAAGGCATAGATGATATCTTCTTTTCGTTTAAAATGAGTGTAAAAGGTACCGCTGGCCACGCCGCAGGCCTTGGTAATTTCAGCCACTGACGTGTTGACCATCCCTTTTTCACAGACGATTTTCTTGGCCGCATCGAGGAGTTTTCGCCGTGTCTCAAGAGCCGCCATCTGTCGATTAGTCATACATATCACCTCAAGCTTTTTGGGATGAACTCATTGTATCATATACGCCGAACTAAAGTCAATGAATTTAATTCAGTGAAATATATTCATTGACTTCTATTCAGTGTTAAATATGGTCTTCCCCTTCTCTTCAAACAGACAGATTTCCAAAAGAAAACCTCCATCAGCCCCTTTCAAATGTGAGCTGACAGAGGTTTTCGGCTGCAAAGTCGGTCAACTCCGCTTATTCACGATTCAAAAAATATGCAGGGATTATACGGAAGCCAGTGAAATCATATAATCATCCGTTCCGCACGGTTCTTTCTTCAATTTTCCTTCCGAAAGATAAGGCGTTAACCACGACTCTAAAGCCGCCTTCGATTCAAAAGCAAAAGCACAGCGAATCTCTTCCGCCGCCAGCCTTCGGTAATCGGTCAGCATCCGGTGCAGGTGTTCAATAGAAGCATCGGGCTTTACAGGTTCTATCGTTCCCCCGCTCAACTTGCGAATGCGGGATACGTAGTCGGCGAAGGTATAATATCCGCCAAAAGTTTCTTCCTTACCGTTAACGGTCAGGGTGACCGTCGGGAAAACCTGGACCTTGGCTGCAATGGCTTCGTCGACATCGCTCCAAAAGGCCTTTTCGGCTTCGCCGCTCTTGAGAGCTTCACGATAAGCATCCATAGGAAGGCCGAAGTCTTCTGCCAATCCCTCTAAGACGGCATAGTCGCCGGTAACAGCCCCTTCGGTCATGGTCACTTCGCGGATGCGCCGCAAGAAAGAGTCGGCCAGGTCCGGCGCGGCGATCTGTGCCGCTTTATAGGCGATGTTCTGGGGGAAGGACGAGTTGAAGCGTTCTGAAAACAAATGATACTTGTCGACGGCGACAGGCATATGATGGACCGCCGTCGATTCGGCCAGATGCTCGCGAAGCTGGGCGTTGATGACGTCGGCATCTCCGCCGCCGATGCCGTTTTCTTCATCATTAAAGTCACTCAAATCGCGGACCATGCCGCCCATGACATAGCGAATGGAAAAGAGATCGGGATAATGGGTTTCCATGGCCCGGAAAATGGGTTCGGTTCCCCAGCACCAGACACAAACCGGGTCGCTGTAATTGGTAATCACAATAGGTTTCATAGCTTACTCCTTTCGTCTTGTCACTCATCCATCCCCATCAAGCAGGATAAGTACCTCTATTCGCCTGCTGACAAGGATGATAAAAATCGTATAGATTCCCTTCTTAGGCCGATTATATATCGCCGCCTCCATAATTTCAACAGACGGCCATATCAATTAATCATTACGTTATGTTTTCTCCATGCCGAAAAAGCACCCCTGCCTCCCCGACGCTTGGCTACAAGGCCGGTTATGCAAAAACGCCGCCGTCTCAGCAAAACACTGAAACAGCGGCGTTATCCTTTATACGACTTGGAATAGGTAGAATTTTAAGTAATTCGTTTCCGGGACGTTCCAAAGAATGGGATGGTCCGGCGACTGCTGGCGGCCTTCGATTTGGCGAAGGTGAACGCCGGCGTCTTTGGCAGCATCGTGGAGCATCTGCCGGAAGAGGTCGTCGCGCATGAAGTGGGAGCACGAGCAGGTAGCTAAGTAGCCGCCGCGGGGCAAGAGCTTCATGGCTTTCAAGTTGATTTCCTTATAGCCTCGAATGGCGTTGTGCACGGTATGACCGGACTTGGTAAAGGCCGGCGGGTCGAGGATGATGAAATCGTAGTCGCGATTCTTCTGCTCGGCCATTTCCGTCAAGAGGTCGAAGACGTTGGCCTGTTTGGCCGTTACGATCGATTCTAAGCCGTTGCGATGGATATTGGTCGTCGTCATGTCGACGGCTTCTTGGGACACGTCGACGGCGGTGACGCTGGCAGCGCCTCCTTTGGCGGCGTTGAGGGCAAAGGCCCCGGTATGGGTAAAGCAGTCGAGGACGTGCTTTCCGGCGGCAATCTTGGCGACGGCCAGGCGGTTATATTTCTGATCCAGGAAGAACCCCGTCTTCTGACCGTTTTCGACGTCGATATCATAGCGGATGTCATTTTCTTCGATGGTCGTTATGACGCTTCCCGGTTCGGGCAGGTAATCGGCTTCAAACCAGCCTTTGTACTGCTCCATGCCGTCCAGTTCACGGACTTTGACGTCGTTTCGTTCATAAATGCCGCGGATGGTGACACCCATGGCCTTCAATTCATCGACTAGGGCCTTGAAGATGATGGGCTTCACCTGGTCCATGCCGTAGCATAAAGTCTGGGCGACGAGGACGTCGGAGTAGCGGTCGACGGTCAGGCCCGGCATTTCATCGGCATCGCCGAAAATGAGGCGGCAGCAGGCAAAGTCCGTTTCCCCCATGACCGTCCGGCGGTAATCGAGGGCGTATTTCACCCGGCGCTGCCAAAAGGCGTCGTCGAAGCGATCGTTGGCATTGCGCGATACGATGCGCACCCGGATTTTAGAGATATCGTTGGCAAAGCCCGTGCCCAGGTAGCGGTCTTTATCGCTGTAGACGTCGACGATGTCGCCCGTCTTATAGGTCCCGTCGACGCGAGTCACTTCTTCACCATAGACCCAGGGATGGCCCGTTTTGGCAGCCCGTTCCCCTTTTTTGGTCAGATATAATTTTGCGTAAGGTCTCATCGGTCCGTCCTTATAAAATGTAATGGCTGAGGTCGACGTTCTGGACGACGTCGTGGAGTTTGCCGGCAACGAAGTCTTGGTTGATGACGATATGTTTTTCATCGATATCGGGCGCTTCATAGGCCACGTCTTCGAGAATCTTTTCCAAAATCGTGTGCAGCCGGCGGGCGCCGATGTTTTCCGTTTCGCGGTTGACGCGGTAGGCATATTCGGCAATGGCATTGATGCCGTCGTCGGTAAATTCCAGGGTCAGGCCTTCCGTTTCGAGGAGGGCCGTATACTGTTTGACCAAGGACTGGCTCGGTTCGGTCAGGATGCGGCGGAAGTCTTCGACGGTCAGCGATTGGAGTTCGACGCGGATCGGGAAGCGGCCCTGGAGTTCGGGAATGAGGTCGCTCGGCTTCGATACGTGGAAGGCACCGGCGGCGATAAAGAGGATATGGTCGGTCTTGACCGGTCCGTATTTCGTATTGACCGTAGCCCCTTCGACGATGGGCAGGATGTCGCGCTGGACCCCTTCGCGGGATACGTCGGGCCCGTTGGTGCGGCCTTTTTCGGCGATCTTATCGAATTCATCGATGAAGACGATGCCCGATTCTTCCGTAGCGGCCACGGCCTTATCGACGATGGTATCCATGTCGAGGCATTTTTCCAGTTCTTCTTCTTTGAAGATTTCCCGGGCCTTAGCGACGGTCATTTTCTTCTTCTTTTTCTTTTTCGGCATGATGCTGCCCAGCATTTCCTGGAAGTTGTTGGTCAATTCTTCCGTCGAATTGCCCGTCAGGATGCCTTGGAAGCCCGGGCCCTGTTCGGCCACTTCGACTTCGATTTCCCGTTCGTCCATCTTATGAGCGCAAATGTCTTCGAGCATCTTTTGACGACGGTCGGAGTTGCCTTCTTCGAGCTGTTTCGGTTCTTCCTTCGTTTCGTCGTCATCGCTGCCGAAGAAGACATCCATGGGGTTCTTGACCTTTTCGGCAACCGTTTTTTTCGGCCAGAACACCTGCAAAATCCGTTTGTTGGCTTCGGCTTCAGCCTTTTCTTCATAGCGCTGGCTTTCCTGTTCCTGGACCATGCGAATGGCGTTGGCCACGAGGTCGCGGATCATCTGTTCGACGTCACGGCCGACGTAGCCGACTTCGGTGTACTTCGTCGCTTCGACCTTGATGAAAGGCGCGCCGACGAGTTTAGCCAGACGGCGGGCGATTTCCGTTTTGCCGACGCCCGTCGGGCCGATGAGGAGGATGTTCTTAGGGATGATTTCATCCTGCATAGCTTCGCTCAGACGTTTGCGGCGCCAGCGGTTGCGCAGGGCAATGGCCACGGATTTCTTGGCTTCCCCCTGGCCTACGATATATTTGTTCAGTTCCGCCACGATTTGTTTTGGCGTCCATGATGATTGTTCCATAAAGTACCTCTTTCTTAAATTTCTTCGACAATGACGTTGTGGTTGGTATAGACGCAGATGTCAGCCGCGATGTGCAGGGATTTCTCAGCGATTTCACGAGCCGAAAGATCCGTATTCTGCATGAGGGCCCGCGCCGAAGACAGGGCGTAGTTGCCGCCGGAACCGATGGCGAGGACCCCGTCGTCCGGTTCGATGACTTCGCCGTTGCCCGAAATGAGCAGGATGCGCTGGCTGTCGGCGACGAGGAGCAGGGCTTCCAGTTTATGGAGAACCTTGTCGGACCGCCATTCTTTGGCCAATTCGACGGCGCTGCGTACCAGGTTGCCGTTGTGTTCGTTCAATTTTTCTTCAAAGTGATCAAAGAGCGTAAAAGCGTCGGCCACGGAGCCGGCAAAACCGCTGATGATTTTACCGTGATAGAGGCGGCGAACTTTTTGAGCCGTCCCTTTCATGATGACGGCATTGCCCATGGTGACCTGGCCGTCGCCGGCGATAGCCGTCTTGCCATCGCGCTGAACGGCGCAGATCGTCGTGGCATGAAATTCTGTAGTCATTCCGTTAGACATGAGACATGTCCCCCTTCATTTGTTCAATTTCATCGAGCGCCCGCTGTGCTAAGAGGGCGTTTTTTTCTTTTTTCTTCATGCGTTTCTTGATGCCCAGCGGTTCCATGATACCGAAGTTGATGTTCATGGGCTGGAAATGCTTATTGGGGCCGCTGGAGATATACTGGCTGAGACCGCCCATGGCCGTCCGCTTGGAGAAGGTCAAGGGCTCTTTCTCAGCCAGGAGGCGTGCGGCGTTGATGCCGGCTAAGAGGCCCATGGCCGCCGATTCCAAATAGCCTTCGACACCGGTGAGCTGTCCGGCAAAGAGAAGGTTGGGCTGTTTGCGCAGCTGGAGCGTCGGCAGGAGGAGTTCCGGCGAATTGATATAGGAGTTGCGGTGCATGACGCCGTAGCGCACGAATTCGGCGTTTTCAAGGCCGGGAATCATGGAAAAGACCCGTTTCTGTTCCGGGAATTTAAGATGGGTCTGGAAGCCGACGATGTTGTACAGGGTTGCACTGCCGTTATCCTGGCGAAGCTGAACGACGGCGTACGGGAGTTCTCCCGTATCGGGCAATTCGAGACCGACGGGTTTCATGGGACCGAAACGCATGGTGTCGATGCCGCGGCCTGCCATGACTTCGATGGGCATGCAGCCTTCAAAGACGCTGTCGTCTTTTTCAAAATCGTGGAGTTCGGCACATTCGGCCGTCGTCAAAGCCTGCCAGAAGGCTTCATATTCTTCCTGCGTAAAGGGGCAGTTCAAGTAATCGGCGCCGCCCTTGCCGTAACGAGCCGCCCGATAGACCTTGTTCATATCGAGGGATTCGACGGTGACAATGGGCGCTGCGGCGTCGTGGAAATGGAAATACCCTTCCCCGGTCAATTTGGCGATGGTGTCGGACAGGGCGTCGCTGGTCAAGGGACCGCTGGCGACGATGCATATCTGATCCGTCGGGAGCTCGGTCACTTCTTCGTGGCGAATGGTAACCAAGGGATGAGCGGCCAGCTTTTCCGTCACGTACTGACTAAAAGGCAGGCGATCGACGGCCAGAGCCCCTCCGGCAGGGACGCGATTGGTATCGGCCGATTCCATGATGAGCGAACCTAAGCGGCGCATTTCTTCCTTCAAGAGGCCGACGGCGTTTTCGATATTGGCGGCCCGCAGGGAGTTGCTGCAGACCAGTTCGGCAAAATATTCCGTATGATGGGCCGGCGACGATTTGACGGGCCTCATTTCGACCAGTTCGACGGGAATGCCGCGGCTGACGAGCTGCCAAGCCGCTTCCGATCCGGCCAGGCCGGCGCCGATGATTAAGACACTATTCTTCATTCATTACCTCACCTTTTTTATGGTTTTTACAGTCCCCATTGCTGCAAAATAGCTTGTCGGGGCCTTTTTTATAATGTTTGACAATCATGATGCTGCCGCACAAGTCACATTTCTTGTCGACAGGCTGGTTCCAGAGGACGAAGTCGCAGTCCGGATACTGGCTGCATCCATAAAAGACGCGGCCACGCTTCGACTTGCGCTTGATGAGCGTCCCTTTGCCGCACTTCGGGCAGGTAATGCCCAAATCTTCGACGATGGCCTTGGTGTTGCGGCATTCCGGGAAGTTGGAGCAGGCCAGGAATTTCCCGAAGCGGCCGAATTTATAGACCATGGGTGATCCGCAGACTTCGCAGATCTGGCCCGACTCCTGACCGGAAATGGTGACCTTTTCCATCTTCGTTTCGGCCTCGTCCATTTCAGGCTTAAAGATGTCATAAAATTCCTGAAGGACGTGGGGATACGTATCGTCGCCTTGTTCGATGGCGTCGAGGGATTCTTCCATATGGGCCGTAAAGCTGACGTTGATGATGCGGGCAAAGTATTTCTTGAGGAGGTCGACGATGATGACGCCGAGTTCCGTCGGAATGAACTGCTTATCCTTCTTTTCGACGTAATTGCGGTTCTGGATCGTATCCATAATGGGCGCGTACGTACTCGGCCGGCCGATGCCTTTTTCTTCGAGGGTCTTGATCAGGCTGGCTTCGGTGTAGCGTGCCGGCGGCTGCGTAAAGTGCTGCTGGGGCGTAACGGCCTTGTTATGGACGACAGTATTGGCTGAAATATGGGGCAGTTCGGCCAAGGTCTTATCCTTCTTGGCATCTTCATAGAGCTCCGTAAAGCCCTTGAAGAGGACCTTATAGCCGGCGGCCCGCAGTTCGTACTTGCCGCTTTCAATGACGATGGCCATGTGTTCCGTTTCGACCGATTCCATCTGGCTGGCCAAGAAACGGTTCCAAATCAAGGTATAAAGACGCAATTGGTCCCGCGACAGGAAGTCGGAAACCTTATAGGGCGTCAATTCCAAAGACGTCGGGCGAATGGCTTCGTGAGCATCCTGACTCGACTGCTTGGTCTTATAGACCCGCGGCTTTTCAGGAACGTATTCGGCACCGTAGTTAGCCGTAATAAAGTCTCGCGCCGCCTGAACCATGTCGTCGTTGATGCGGACCGAGTCGGTACGCATATAGGTGATGAGGCCGACGTGGCCCTGGTCGCCCATATCGAGGCCTTCATAGAGCTGCTGGGCCAGCATCATCGTCTTCTTGGCGCCGAAATTGAGTTTGCCGACGCATTCCTGCTGCATCGTCGACGTCGTAAACGGCGGTTGCGGCTGACGTTTACGCTTGCGTTTTTCGACTTTTACAATCTTATCGGGGTCCTGCGTTTCGCCGCGGCTTTCCCAACTGAGGTCGTGGGCGATGACCTGAGCATCCGTTTCATTCTGGATTTCAGCCTTCTTGCCGTCGATCTTGGTCAGTTCCGTCGGAAGGGTCAGGCCGTCTTCCGTCTGGTAGGTCCCGCTGACGGTCCAATATTCTTCCGGTACGAAGGCTTTGATGGCCTCTTCTCGTTCGCAAATTAAACGGACGGCAACGGACTGAACGCGGCCGGCACTGAGGCCTTTACAAACCTTTTTCCAGAGCAGCGGGCTCAATTTATAGCCCACGATGCGGTCTAAGATGCGGCGGGCCTGCTGGGCGTCGACCTTTTTGATGTCAATGGCTTCCGGCTTCTTGATGGCTTCGAGAATCGCTTTTTTCGTGATTTCGTGGAACATGATGCGGCATTTGTCCTTCGGATCGATATCTAACAAATGGGCCAAATGCCAAGAAATGGCTTCGCCTTCGCGGTCCGGGTCAGTTGCCAGAAAGACTTTTTTCGAGCGGACGTATTCTTCCTGCAAGTCGTCGATGAGTTTGCGCTTATCCCACATATTGGTATAGGTCGGCACGAAGCCTTCTTCGATGTTGACGCCGAACTGGTTGCGCGGCAAGTCGCGCAGGTGTCCGCGGCTGGCCATGACCTTATAGCCGCTGCCGAGGAATCGTTCGATAGTCTTGGCCTTGGCCGGCGATTCCACGATGACCAGGTTCTTAGCATTCTTAGGAAGCTTGTCGAGCTTCTTCAGAGGCTCTTTCTTGGGAAGGTTGACCGTGCCCCGGATGACGGTCTTTTCACCGTCGCCCTTCTTTTTACGGCCCTTCTTCTTTTTTGAATCGTCTATGATAATCGTGCGTTTAATGGGAAATTCTAACATCTATCTTTAATCCTGCCTCTCGCTGTACACGAAATTGTGAAAAATCTATTTAAACTATTTCTCATAATACACTATTCGCCGCGACCTTTCAAGCGCCGGTCCCTTATATACATTATAATGGCGTAATGTCTTGGTAAAGAAATCCGCAGCTTCAGGCCGAATCCCCCTCTTTTCCACCCCTTTCGCCAACATGCTAAAAAGACAGCCTTGCAACCGAGTCGCAAAGACTGCCTTTCTGTTCCTTCCTATGGTATGATACGGAGAGGATGGAAGGAAAAATTATTTTCTTGTGGTTCCGATGTGGGCGAGGATGGCATCAGTCATGGTCTTCGTATCGGCTTTTTTGAAGCCCTCTTTATAGAGGTCGGCCGTGCGCCAACCCTCTTCGAGAGCAGCGTCGACAGCATCTTCGATAAGGGCTGCCCCTTCTTCTTCGTTCAGGGAATAGCGCAGCAGCATGGCCGCCGACAAGATGGTGGCGCAGGGATTGGCAATACCCTTGCCTGCAATGTCCGGCGCCGAACCGTGGATCGGTTCGTAGAGGCTGGTCAATTCCCCGATGGACGCCGACGGCATCATGCCGATGGAACCGCCGAGGACGGCCGCTTCGTCACTCAAGATGTCGCCGAAGAGGTTGCCCGTAACGATGACGTCGAACTGTTTCGGATTGAGGACCAGCTGCATGGCGCAGTTGTCGACGTAAAAATGATTCAAGGCGACCGACGGATAATCTTTGGCCACGTCGATCATGGTGCGCCGCCACAGGCGGGACGTAGCCAGGACGTTGGCCTTATCGACGGAGGTCACCTTACCCCGCCGTTTTTGGGCGGCCTTCATGGCAAAGGTGCCGATGCGCCTAACTTCAGGAACGCTGTAATTTTCAAGGTCCCAGGCCCGTTCGACGCCGTTATGGATTTCCGATTCACAGCGGTCGCCAAAGTAGATGCCGCCCACGAGTTCACGGACGATGAGGACGTCGGTACCGGTGACGATATCGACCTTTAAGGGTGAATATTCCGCTAAGACCGGGGGAACCTTGACGGGACGAAGATTGACGTAGAGACCGAGGGCTTTCCGAAGGCCCAGAACAGCCTGTTCCGGCCGCAGGGTCGGTTCGACGTCGTCCCATTTATCGCCGCCGACGGCGCCAAAGAGGATAGCGTCAGCTTTTTTCGCCGCTTCTACCGTTTCCTTAGGAAGGGGCGTGCCGCAGGCGTCGTAAGCCGTACCGCCGGCCATCTGCCGTTCAAAGGTCAGGCCTATCCGGCAGACCTCATCTACTTTTTGCAGCACCTGCACGGCGCTGGCCGTAATTTCTTCCCCGATGCCGTCGCCGGGGATGACGACGATGTGTTTACTCATGAGCCTCTGCCCCCTTGATATAATTGATTAAGCCGCCGGCTGCGGCAATGTCCTGAATGAAGCCCGGCAGGGGCCGTGCCTGAAAGGTATCGCCCGTCGTCACATCGACGATTGATCCTTTGGCAATATCGACTTTGACGACGTCGCCGGCCTTGATGGCCTTTACGGCATCGCCGATTTCAAGGACCGGCAGGCCGACGTTAATGGCGTTGCGGTAAAAGATGCGGGCAAAACTGGCAGCGATGATGACCGGAATGCCCGAGGCTTTAATGGCAATGGGCGCGTGTTCTCGCGACGAGCCGCAGCCAAAGTTGTGGCCGCCGACCATGATATCGCCTTGCTGCACCTTTCCGGCAAAGGTTTCGTCGATGTCGACCATGCAGTGGGACGCCAATTCTTTCGGATCAAAACTATTTAAATAACGGGCCGGAATAATGACATCTGTATCAATATTATCGCCGTAGCGCCATACTTTTCCTTCTAACACCATCTTATCGTACCTCCTTGGGAGCGGCAATCCTGCCGAGAATAGCACTGGCTGCCGCAACCTGCGGACCTGCCAGATAGACTTCACTGTCGACGTGGCCCATGCGGCCGCGGAAATTTCGGTTCGTCGTCGAAACGCAGCGTTCACCGGCGGCGAGGATGCCCATGTAACCGCCAAGACAGGGCCCGCAGGTCGGCGTCGACACGGCGCAGCCTGCTGTAATGAACGTTTCAATATAGCCTTTTTTCATGGCCTCCATGTAGACCGACTGGCTGCCGGGAATGACGATGCAGCGGACATCCGGATGAACGCTGCGGCCTTTAAAGATTTCGGCGGCAATGCGCAGGTCTTCTAAGCGGCCGTTAGTGCAGGAGCCGATGACGACTTGGTCGATCTTGATGTCGCCAAAGGTACCGACGACCTTGGTATTTTCCGGCAGATGCGGGAAAGCGACGACAGGCTGTAATTTCGACAAGTCGATGTCTACGGTCCGGCAGTACTTGGCGTCATCGTCGGCCGTAACGACTTCGTAAGCGTCGGCAAAGCGCCCTTTTTCATAGGCCATGGTCTGTTCATCGACGGGGAAAATGCCGTTTTTGGCGCCCCCTTCGATGGCCATATTAGCGATGGTAAAGCGGTCGGTCATGTCGAGAGAAGCCACGCCGGGTCCCGTAAATTCCAAGGACTTATACAGTGCCCCGTCTACACCGATCATACCGATGAGGGTCAGCATGACGTCTTTCCCGGTGATGTCTTCCGGCTTTTCACCGGTCAGGCGGACCTGAATGGCATCGGGGACCTTAAACCAAGCCTTACCGGTGGCCATGGCGACACCGAGGTCCGTCGAGCCGACGCCTGTCGAAAAGCCGCCCAGCGCCCCATACGTACAGGTGTGTGAATCGGCGCCGACAGTCACCATGCCCGGTCCGACGATGCCTTGTTCCGGCAGGAGGACGTGTTCGATACCGACGCGACCGACTTCAAAGTAATTGACGATGCCGTTTTCTTTGGCAAAGTCGCGGACAATCTTAGCCAATCCCGCCGATTTGATGTCCTTATTGGGCGTAAAATGGTCGGGCACCAAGGCGATTTTCGTCTTATCAAAGACAGGACGGCCGATTTTCTTAAATTCGGCAATGGCCGGCGGCGCCGTAATATCATTGGCCAGCACCATATCGACGTTACAAACAATTAAGTCGCCAGGCTCTACAGAGGGCACTCCGGCATGCTTGGCTAAAATCTTTTGGGTCATAGTCATTCCCATCATCTATACACTCCTTAAAAATCCTGTTTTTCGGGAAACGCTGTCATTTCTCGAAACGGATGAATATTCAAAAAAACGCGGAATTCTAAAATAGGATCAATGCTGGCTGGCAGCCGCCTTAAAGGCAGCTACTTCTGTTGGGGCCGAGGCGAAGTGACGAAAGCGAACGCGCTGATCCATGCCTTCCATGCGATTGACGGCGGTCACAAAGGCCCGAATGGAAGCCGTCATCGTATCGGTATCGATGCCGGCGCCCCACGTCGTCTGACCCTTTTTATCGGTCAGGCCGAAGTAGGCAATGCCCCGAGAATCGGAATCGCCGTCGAGGTCATGTTCGCTGTAGACGAGGTTTTCAAACTCGATGCCGTAGGCCTTACAGATGGCGTTGCTGACGGCATTTAATTGACCGTTGCCGTCGCCTTGGAGGACGATTTCTTCTCCATTGGCCCGGACCAGGACCGTGCCGATCCAGCGGTTTCCCTTCTTCTGCAAGGAAAAGTCTTCGACTTTCAGCGGGCTTTCCGTATTGAGATAATGTTTCTGGAATACGTCGTAAATTTCATGAGGCTTCAATTCCTGATGAGCGTGGTCAGACACTTCTTTGACAAAGTAACTGAAATCTTCGCGCATCTTCTTCGGCATGGCAATGCCATAATGCTGCTCCATGATAAAGCCGATGCCGCCCTTTCCTGACTGGCTGTTGATGCGGATGACGTCGGCATCATAGGTCCGGCCGATATCGTGGGGATCGATGTAGAGGTAGGGGCAGTTCCAGTAGGGCTGATGCTGTTCGGCCCGATAATGCATGCCTTTGGCAATGGCATCCTGATGAGATCCCGAGAAGGCGGCAAAGACCAGTTTCCCGGCGTAAGGCTGACGAGGGTGGACTTCCATGCGTGTCACCCGTTCATACGTATCGACGAGGTCTGTCATGTGAGAAAAATCGAGGCCCGGATCGACGCCGAGAGCATACATGTTCATGCCGATGGTCACGATATCGGCATTGCCCGTCCGTTCGCCGTTGCCAAATAAGGTCCCTTCGACGCGGTCAGCCCCGGCCAGGATGGCCATTTCGGCATCGGCAACGCCGGTCCCCCGATCGTTATGGGGATGAACCGACAAGACGACGTTGTCGCGGTATTTCAGGTTCTGCGAGATATAGGCGATTTGCGAGGCAAAGACGTGAGGCATGGACATCTGCACCGTCGACGGCAAATTGATGATGGCCTTGCGGTCGGCCGTCGGCTGCCAAATGTCGAGGACGGCGTTGCAGACGTCGAGGGCATATTCCGGTTCCGTCCCGGTAAAGCTTTCCGGCGAATATTCGAAGCGGTAGTCGGCGCCGGCTTCTTCCGTCAGTTTTTTCAGTAAGGCCGCCCCTTCGACGGCAATCTGCTTGATTTCTTCCTTCGATTTATGGAAGACCTGCTGGCGCTGGGCAAAGGACGTCGAGTTATAGACGTGGACGATGGCATGCTTAACGCCCTTCAAGGCTTCAAAGGTCCGGCGGATGATGTGCTCCCGCGCCTGGGTCAGGACCTGGACGGTGACGTCGTCAGGGATTAAATTATGATCGACTAAGTAGCGCAGGAATTCGAATTCCGTTTCCGATGCTGCCGGGAAGCCGACTTCGATTTCTTTAAAACCCATGGCGACCAAGACCTTGTAAAATTCAACTTTTTCTTCTAAACTCATAGGGATGATAAGGGCCTGATTACCGTCGCGCAAGTCGACGCTGCACCAGACCGGTGCCTGTTCCGGATACTCCCGCTGCGTCCAAGACATATCGACGACGGGCGGCATAAAATAACCTTTTTGATAATGTTCTACGTGTTCCATGGTCATCACTCCTATGATTATGAAATAAATTAAAAACAACTCATTACACAATCAAAATAAAAAAAATCTTCCACCTCCAAAGAGACGAAAGATTTCACTTGCGCGTTACCACTCTAATTCCTATGCTTCCATAGGCACTCTACAGGTACGGACTTTAGGTCGATACCCTCCTGTCTGTTAACGGCCAGGCCCCGGCTCCACCTACTCCTTTGGTTTCAGCGAGCTGCTTAGAGAGGAGTTCCGTTCCATGCCGCTGCTGCCTCGCACCTGCCGACAGCTCTCTGTAAGCTTTCTGGAACCTACTAGTTCTCTTCAACGCATTTTTATTTTGGATTGTTTTGTTGATGGTTCGTATCTTACCACCATCATGACTGTTTGGCAAGGCTTTTTTCAAAATATTTTAAAGTTAAACGTAGAACTTATGTTAATAATTTCTAAATGATTCTAGTTTAACGTTTATCTTGAAACGAGTTGCTTAAAAGGTACCTTCCCGCTCGGAAGCAAGACCGGCCCTATCTTTTTTCAATCATTAATGCTATAATAAATAAGTTACACAACAAGGAGGAAGTACATGTTAGAGAAATTCCAAAATTTAAATATCAGCGAAGTCATTATCCGTGCCCTGAACGAAATGGGTTTTGAAGAACCGACGCCGATCCAGTCCGAATCGATTCCCGTCGCCATGAGCGGCTCCGACATGATTGGCCAGGCCCAGACCGGTACCGGTAAGACCGCTGCCTACGGCATTCCTGTCCTGGAAAAAATACTGAAGGCCGAACCTTCCAAAGAAATTCAGACCGTCGTCTTATCCCCGACCCGTGAACTTGCCATGCAGGTCGCCGAAGAACTGAACCACTTGGCTCAATTCACCAACATTCAGGCCCTGCCTATTTACGGCGGTCAAGATATGGAACGCCAGCTGCGCCGCCTGCGGAAAAGCCCGCAGATCATCGTCGCCACCCCGGGCCGCCTCATCGACCACATGAAACGCGGCACTATCGACTTGAGCCACATTACGACCATCGTCCTCGACGAAGCCGATGAAATGCTGGACATGGGCTTTATCGATGACATCAACCTCATCATGGCCGCAACGCCCAACACGCGCCAGACCCTGCTCTTCTCGGCTACCATGCCGAAACCGATCCGACAATTGGCCGAAACCTTCCTTCACGATCCCCTCATGATTCGCATGAAGACTAAAGAAGTCACGATGGACCTCATCGAACAGTCTTACATCGAAGTCCCGGATCGCCAGAAGTTCGACATCCTCTGCCGTCTCCTCGACCTCCAGGAACCGGATTTGGCCATCATCTTCGTCCGCACCAAACGCCGCGTCGACGAAGTCTCGGAAGCCCTTAAAAAGCGCGGCTACTCGTCAGAAGGCATCCACGGTGACCTCACCCAGGCTAAGCGCGACACCGTCATCCGCCAGTTCCGTGAAAAGACCATCGACATCTTAGTCGCTACCGACGTCGCGGCCCGCGGCCTCGACATCAGCGGTGTCACCCACGTCTTCAACTACGACCTGCCCCAGGACCCGGAAAGCTACGTCCACCGCGTCGGCCGTACCGGTCGTGCCGGCCAGAGCGGCGAAGCCACGACCTTCGTCATTCCCCGTGAAATGGAACACCTGCGCACCATCGAACGCCTCATTAAGCGCAGCATCGCCCGCCGCAAAGCACCGACCTTCTCCGAAGCCTTAGAAGGCGCACAACAGGCCGCCATCCGCAACCTGGCCGCTACCGCAGAAGAAGGCAATTTCGGCAGCTACAAAGAAAATGCCGAAGAACTCCTGGCAAACTACGACTCGGCGTCCCTCATCGCAGCCGCTATCAAACTGCTCACTAAAGAACCGGACACGACGCCCGTCAAGATCACCGAAGAAGCCCCCCTCCGCGTCCATCGCAGCCGCCAAGGGAAAAATAATCGCGACCGCAACTATCGCCGCAACGACCGCAATCGGAAAGACCGCCGCAGCGGAAAAGAAGACGGCCAAGAACGAGGCGAACGCCGCCGTCACTTCGCTCCGAAAAACCGCGACTCCAATAACCACGGCACCTTCCGTAACAACCAGCGCTCCGAAAAAAAACAACATAAAGAACCGAATCGTTCCGTATTCAAACCTTACTTCAAAGACTGATTCGAGCATAGAAATGCCCTCCCTACCGATGTGAACTGCTACCCGTCAAG